>NZ_JALDWB010000001.1:300000-600000 GCF_023110435.1 Streptococcus oralis | reverse complement strand
AATGTCTGAAACACTCTTGCGAAGCTGAATCAATTTCTTCATGAAATTAAGCATGTCATTGCTGTCAGAAACATGATCCCAAGGCATCACACGACGACAATCTGGGTCTGGTCCTCCATCTAACTCTAACTCGGTTCCATAGTAGAAACACGGCGTCCCCCTCTGCAAAAAGAGGCAGGCAAGGGCAGACTTAACAAGTTGTGTATCACCTTTGGCCGTAGCCAAAATGCGCTCCGTATCGTGAGAATCCAGAAGATTGAACATCACTTCCGAAATCTGCTGTCTATAGTACATAGACTGACCATTGATCTCATCGATAAATTGACTGGTCTTCTTAACCCCGCGCAAGAAATAATCCTTGATACTGTCAGAGAGAGGATAGTTCATGACTGCGTGGAATTCATCGCCATTTAGCCAAGGCTGAGACGTGTGCCAGACTTCTCCAAGAATATAAAGGTCAGGCTTTTTAGCCAAGACAGCCTTGCGGAAATCTCTCCAAAATTGGTGGTCCACCTCATTTGCCACATCCAAGCGCCAAGCATCGATATCAAACTCTTCAATCCAGTAGGTCGCAACGCTCAACAAATAGTCTCTCACTTGAGGATTTGCCGTATTGAGCTTAGGCATATAGCTCTCAAAGGCAAAGGTATGGTAGGATAATTCTCTTTTATTAACGAGATTTTCTTTAACGACTGGAAAGTCTTGAATATGGAACCAGTCTTTATAAACAGAATTTTCACCGTATTTGAGAATATCCTGCCACTGTGGAGCTTGGTCTCCGATATGGTTGAAAACAGCGTCCAGCATGATTTTCATGCCTCTCTGATGGGCTTGATCTACCAATTTACGGAAGGTTTCCTTGTCTCCAAAATGACGGTCGATTTCGAAATAGTCCGTCGTATTGTACTTGTGATTGCTTGGGGATTCAAAAATCGGACAGAGATAAAGACCTGTAATACCTAAGTCTTGCAAGTAATCCAGATGGTCAATAATCCCCTGTAAATCCCCACCAAAGAAATCGCTCGTCTTTGGTTTGATAGAGGAATCCCAAGCTAGCACCCCTTCTGGAGAAATCACAGGATTCCCATTAGCAAAGCGTTCTGGGAAAATCTGGTACCATACCGTATCTGCTACCCAGTCAGGAACATGGCAAGCATCAATCTCATGGATATAAGGAATTTTAAATCCATTTCCTTCATAATGAAGATTTTCTAGCGTGTTTTCAACACAACCCTTATCGCCATATAAGATCATCTGACCTTGCTTATCCTTGAGTTCAAAGAGATACTGGAGTCGTGCATAGCCAACTGTAATCTCCACTTGCCAGTAATCAAACAAAGCATCAGAAGTTACTTTACTCATCTCCTTACTATCTTCATAACGGTCCTCTATAAAAATAAAAGGATCTCCATAATGCAAGTTGATACTTGCGATATCTCCTCTTTTCGTTCGAATGCGAATGTGCATTGTCTTATCTTTATAAAGATAAGCATACTCCGACTCTGGTCTGTGGTAAATGGCTGTTAATTCCATAACATTTTCTCCTAAACTATCTGTAATCATTTCAACGCAAACGTTTTTATTGCTAGTGAATCTAGTATACTATTTTCGTATTTTATTTGCAAGGCTTGTCCGTAGTTTCAAGTGGTTTGTTTCTATAAATAAAAAAGCAGCCAGTCATACAACTTACTACTTTTCATATGATAATTTACAAATGTCTTTCCAGCCACTCAATTTTTTTAAAATCCTTATTGTTATTGTGATCATTTCGATAGGAGTCTTGGGAAGAAGCCTTGTAAATACTTAAATACTGTTCTAGATTTGGAACACGAAAAGTGATGTCATCTAGATGAATCAGCTCTATATCCGATTCCGAAACTCCTGCAAAATCAGGTAAAGAATCGATACTTCCAAACTCAACACTCAGGCCATCCTTTTGGAATTCATGCTCATGAATATCTATTAAGCCATAGCCTAAGTGTTTCATCACTTTCATTATCTTGTCCCAGTCATAAATTCTGAGATGATCAGGTGCTTCCCAACCTCTAGGGTCGCCAGGCACATGAATGTCAATGTCAGACGGCCCCCATTCTTCATTTGAACGGTATTCAAACCCCAAAGACCCCATGAGCGTCGGAGTGATTCCGACTTGGTTTAAATGAGAACAAATTGTTCGAAATTCATCAAATAGAGAATTCATTCCTCCTCCAATCGTTGATATAGAACTTAATTTCGTTGTAAATAATAAAGTAATTTTTACCTTCTACTCTTTCGGCTTTGAAAATACTTCTACTCGCTGAGCTAGGACTTTGATTTCTACAGGTAGGTTGTCCGATTTATCGCCGTCAACATCTGACTCCAATTCACTATCTGAAGAGATCTTAATATTACGCGCTCTGATATACTCGATATTATCATTGCCGACAACATCTCCTTTTAGTAAATCAGGAATGACAGATAATTTAGAGAATATAGAAGCATCTTTTAGAATCAAAATATTAGCATATCCGTCTTTGTTTTCTTCAAAGATTTTTTTGTCAGCGAAGTAATTTGTCAAGAGAACCAAAACATGACTAGCTTCACCGACATAATTTCCATTTTCTGTCTCAACCTTAATGTTAAAGACCTGATCTGTCATGACAGACTTCATGGTATTTACAGCATAGGCTAAAATACCGAATTTTGTCTTGTCCTCGATTTCAACATTGTGAATCGCCTCAGGCAGAGAACCGATACTAAAGATATAACCAAAATAGTTATCATTCGCTTTACCGATATCAATCTTGTTGGTTAAGTTAAAATCGAGTTCATCAATCGCGCCATCGATGTCTTGATTGATTTCCAAAAGTTTCGTAATGAGGTTACCCGTACCGCCAGGGATAATCCCTAACTTCGGAGTGTAGTCTCTCTCAGCAATACCTGAAATGACTTCATTGACAGTCCCGTCTCCACCAAACACAACCACTGCATCGTACTGCTCACGAGACGCTTCCTCAGCAAAATGTGTCGCATCTAGCGCTTTTTCAGTAATTTTGGTTTCCACATGCTCAAAATAATCCTTGGCCTTATTCTCCAGCTTAACCTTATAATCCAAAGCCTTTTCCCCACCAGAGGTAGGGTTAATAATTACCATTGCTTTTTTCATTGATTTTCTCCTTGAATTTTAAATAGAAATGTTAGAGTTGCTATATATTTCATTACATATAATGCTATTATATAATGAAAACTCAGAAAAAAGAACTTTGACGTACTGGGCATTAATGTATAATAGCTAGTTTAAAATTCAGATTATCAAAAGCAAGTCACTTCTATTTAACTATCTCGCCACACTCTTTTATTTTATCAGCATATTCAGTCAAAAGATTCTTTGAATAAATTTTTTCATTACTTGAATTTCTAACTTCTTTCCAAAGAATAGAAGCAACTTTTAACTTGTTTGAGTAGTTACAACTATTTTCGTCTGCACAGAAATCCTTTAAAAATTGGTTCCATTGACAAACCGAATGATCATACTTGGCATAATCTGAATTTCCATAATAAACTTTTAGCATATCTTGGATTGTAAAACTCAAATCATTTTCCCTTTTTACTTTTCTCCAAGCTGTCGCCATATCGGCAGTAAATTTAAATGGCGAAACATCTGTTAAAGTTGAGAAATATTCTCTAAAGTGTGCATTAAAGGAGAATCTACATTCAAGTAAGGGCGTATCTAAAGTAACGACTTCTACTTGTTTCTTCTTGCTTTTTATTGATGATTTTTTAATCAAATTCCCCTTAAAGTACTGCTCAATAATATCATTGAGTTCTTGTTTTGTACCTCTATATTCAAGCCCTAATGACTTGCATATCTGTGAAAGTTCATCACGATACCAATAGTATTTATTAAACTCATCAAAGGATGTGATTTTTTCAAACTCAGGTCTGCTCTCTATCAATATAATACCTCCTTAAAGTCAATTTAGGTTGTCATCTCAAAATAATGGAGTTTTAGTTTATTTATTTTGAGGATTAGCCACGTTTCACTAACAAACTTACACACTCAACATGAGGTAATATTCTGCTTTTATACTAATAAACAAAAGGCAATTAAAAACATTTTAAAATGATACTGTGGAACGAAAAGTTGTTCACTTTTTTCAAAAGAAACAACATTTATTCTATAATTTAAAATCTTTTTCCTTACTAATTCTATTACTAGCCAATATAGTATAAATTAAATAACCAATAAAAATGATAATAAAAATAACATTAATTTTTAACACAAAATAGAGATTTAACAAATTTGCGAACGCGTGAAATAATATACAGTACCCCACAGATTTCGTTTGGCGATAAAGAAGCCCTAAAACAAAACTTAAAAATAATGTATATATAAAAAATAAAATAAAAGGAAATCCTTGATGACTTTCTCCAACTATAAACCATAAAGGAAGATGCCAAATCCCCCAAATAGATCCTACAATCAAATTAGATTGCCAATATGTATATTTTTTATCAAGTAACTGTTGTAATATTCCTCTCCATCCTAGTTCTTCATGTCCACCACCGAAAAAAATTAATTGAATAAAGAATATTGGCATCAGATAAATTGATACTCCATTTAATTCTAAGGAAGATACAGAAAATAGTATCAAAATTGCTAACATATGAATAATGAAATAGATACTACTATTTTCTTTCTTATAAAATAAAAAATGTTTAAATTTTATATTATTGCTTTTCAAATAAAACACACTTGCAATAGCTGGTCCGAGTGCACCTATTATATGCAATATTCTCCCTATAAAAGTTTCTAATCCCAAAATTTCAGATTGTGTAAATATGGCAAGAAGACCCCAAGCTATATAAGTAACTCCAAATGTAAAATAAAGATAATTTTTTAAATTCTTTTTGTCAATTTCTGTCATTTTATCTTCCTTAGCTTGATTATTTTATGAATAATATTTTTTCTGCTTCTAAGTTGCACTCGATTTATAACTAACTATATTCTATCACAAAAATGCAAAAAAAGCCTTACAATCAAGGCTTTTCTTTATATAGTTCGTCAATACTTTAACTTCGTAGATTCAAATTCGCATGATTAAAATTAGTCAATTTTCTCTATAATGTTCCCAAATTTATCCAAGACAAGACAGGAATGATCATTTAGTGGAATTATGGGAACGTTAACGAGTTCTTCAGCTCTATCCTTATTAACTTTATCATTCCATGAATCATAATGGACACTAATTAAAAACTGATTAAAGAGTCCTAATCCATTTTTTATCTTTATCTGATGATCTGAATTATCATTAGGTGAGATATAGACTTTCTCTCCTAATAATAAGGCTCCTGCAGAAAATCCTATAACTTTCGCCCCTTTTTTCAGCATAAGCTCGATATAATTTTTGAACTCCTGATTGACATAAGTAGCTATATATTTTTCCGTATTTCCACCACCGATGATAATTAGATCAGCATCTAGATAGCTATCAAAATCAATCTGCTCAGTGTCCAAGAGTAAGTAATCAGTGTTTAGATTAGGAAATTGACTGAGATGAAATCTTATAGAATCCGTATTCGTTAAAGTACAGTCACTTGCAAATTCCTTACATCCTTTATTTTTTGCCCATTCCTCACATTTTGTACAGAGATTTTTAGCAATATCCTTTAAACGATATTCCTCGTCGACAATAATCCCTTCTAAGAATCCAACAGGACTATATTTACAACCTTCAACATAATCAAATCTGAGTGAACATAGTGATAGACCTACAATTGTGTCACCTTCAACTTTAGTAAAGATTGCAGTATTTTTGCCATTCGTATATTTTTTTACTTCATCAATAGCTTCTTTATCGGTCAATTGGGGCCATAATTGTTTCATTAGTTTAGCCGTTTTTATAGAATTTTTTGTTATTCCATCCATATTGATGTTCCTCCGCAAATTACAAGCAAATGTTTCGAATCATGCTATTACTTTGTTACTTATTGATTGATACCGATACCATCCCCTTCTACTTTTCGACTGTCTCAGATCTGAAGATCAGAGCCACGCACTCAGCGGTTCGGACTTACCGTATCATTTCGTCGGTTTCCCTCCTCATTCTACGAGTCCTATCCCATGGGCGGAGAGCATCTACTTCTACTTCGCTGATGCCTCAGCTCGTACAAGCAGTGATACGGCCTCAACATGATGCGTCTGTGGACTCAAAAGGTTTGGGAAACCTTTTGAGGATTAGTTGCGTTTTACTAACAAGCTTACACACTCGACGTGATGCGTTTGTGGAAACAAATCCACTGGCTGTACTTTCTTCAACTCATATCCTAACTCTCGATAGAGTTTGATATCACGCGCCATGGTTGCGACATTGCAGGAGATATAGGCAATACGGTCTGCTCCTGTTTGAGCGCTTGCTTTGATAAAGCTTTCGGTCAAGCCCTTGCGTGGTGGGTCGACCAGGATGGCTGTCGGTTGAATGCCTTCCTTAAGCCAATTTCTCATGGCATTTTCAGCTGTGTCACAGACATAGTGGGCATTTGTAATATTGTTTAATGCAGCATTCTTCTTGCTATTCTCGACTGCTTCTGAAATCACTTCAACACCGTAGACTTCTTTAACATGCTTGGCAACAGATAATCCAATCGTTCCAATCCCTGAATAGGCATCGATAACCACATCATCTGCTTTTAACTCCGCAAAGTCAATGGCTGTTTGATAGAGTTTCTCAGCCATTTGAGTATTGACCTGGTAGAAGGCTGGGCCAGCGATTTGGAAATCATTGCCCAACATCTGATCCGTAATATAGTCTTGATCATAAAGAGTCTTCCACTCCTTGCCGAAAATCGCATTGGTATTCTGGTCGTTGATATTTTGCATGACAGACACAATCTCTGGGAACTGCTTGATGATTTGTTCAATCAACTGCTCCACTCGGAAAACTTTAGGACGTATAGTCACTAAGATAACCATGATTTGTCCTGTATAGTGTCCACGTCGCACAACGAGGTTACGAATCAAGCCAGACTGTTCCTTTTCATCATAAGGTTTCAAATCATAACGACGGAGTAAGTCACGTAGGGCTACTACAACTTGGTCGATCACTGGATCCTGAATAAAGAAGTCTTCGAGAGGCATGAGATCATGCGAATTCTTACGGAAAAAGCCAGTTTCCAAGACGCCATTGATACGACGAACTGGCACCTGCGCCTTATTTCGATACTTGACAGGATTCTCCATACCTAGTGTTTCAGCGACCTCTACATTCGTAATGCCAGCAATCTTGTAGAGACTATCCTTGACTTGCTTGGCTTTAAACTTAAGCTGTTCTGGATAGGCAAGATGCCCCAAGTCAGCGATACCTGAACGTAGATAAGCTAGGTCAAGGTCTTGATTACGATGAGGAGAATGTGTAAGGTATTCTTCAACTTTCCCATAGCCAATCTTTTTATTGACTTTAAGGACCCGCATGAGGATTTTCTCAGTTGGTAAAGCATTCTCTACAAAGAAAACCAAACCTTCTATCTTAGCGACCCCTGCACCTTCATGGGTCAAATCAACAATTTCAACTTCTACAACATCATTTTTCTTTAACATATTTTTCACTTTCTATCGGCCGACAAAAAAAGACGGCAACATTTCTGCTACCATCTATTATATCATGAAATAACCTAAGCACCAAAACTCTTGAAGAAGTTGACAATAGCTTGCCATAGGGAGCTAAAAAAGTTGCCCCCGTCTTCTAGCGCTTTATTGGCATCAAAGTTGAGGTTGATATTTTTAAAACTATCTCCAGCTTGGGAAACGATGCTTTCCTTGAGGTCATTTAGAGTTTTAGTGAAATCAGCATTGTTCAAAATGTCACTCTTTGAGAGGTTGAGGGCAAAATTGATGATGATATTGACCTGGTTTCCTGTTATAACCTGATCAAGTTTGTAGTTTTTTAGGGTGTCTTCAACGATTTTGCGGACTTCTTCCTCTGTCAGACTTCCTTTGGCTTCTTTTGCCTTTGCGATTCCTGCCTTGATATCTGTCATAGCCGCATTGAGCTTATTGGCATCATAACCTGACTTGTCCTTGTTTTCAGCATTGATATCGGACAAGGCTTTTAGTTCTTCTTGGGCCAAGTCTTTATTGGCTTGCGGTACTTTAGCACCATTGGCCTCTAACGAGTAGTAAATCCCAGCTAGAGCACTCTCACCTGTAACTGGAATAGGAGCTGCAACTGTGATTTTAGCATGCTCCACACCTAGGGTCACTGCTGCATTTCGGTACATATCCTGCGTCACCTTGGTGATATTTTCAGGCGTTTCAATCTTGACCTCTAGAGGCGATTTGTCACCCAGCTTTTGAATCTTGGCCGACGAATAGAGTTGTAGACTAGCATCATTAGCCACATTCATAATTTTCGAATAGATATCAGGTGTCATGGTTTTGATATCTTTGGTATCTTTTGATGCGTCATAGCCAAGTTTGCTAAGAGTTTGATTTTTCTGGTCTTCGGATAGAGAAGAACCTAGGACATATTCAGGTTGTACATAGGTTTCATCGATTACTTTTTGAACATCGGTTGCTGCGTGGACACTCGTCATAGCTGTTGCTGCCCACAATACTGCAGCGCTTGTTAGAAAGAATTTCTTTCTCATAGGGTATTCCCTCCTTTACCTTTCTAGGGTAATAAATCAATCTTAAAGAAAACTTATAGTAAAAAACACCTGGTAAAACCAGATGTTTAAAAGAAATTAAAGAATTTCATAATATAAAGATTGAATCGAACCTGTCTAGAATAATAATAATTCCCACCATTTTCATAAAGTTCTGCTCCGTGGAAGATAGAAATCGGGTTGATATAGGTATAGGTTTTCCCAGTGGTATTTCCAAGAATGGGAGCGACGGTTTCACGAGAATATTGTTTGGCCAAGGCGAGAGTGTTTTCCTTGCCATTTTGAGCGATAAAATCGATATAAGCAGGACCAAAATTATAGGCTTGCACAGCTGTCCAGACATCAACGCCCTTTTCCTGAGCTAGGTAGAGATTATCAGTCAATGCCTGAATCCCCTGACGAATGCTCGTCACATTGTCATTGATAGTATTTGTAGTACCGCTAGCAGACTCACTAGATTGCATGACATCGCCTTCTTTTCCTTTCGTTTCGGTATAAATCATGGCGAGCACAAGCTCTTCATTGGCTGGAGTATCTCTTTCACTGAGGACTTCTCGAACCATGGGTTGGTAGGTCATGACTTGCTTCACATCTTGATGGATATGATAGACTTTATAGACAGCGAAAAGGAAGACTGCTAGCATTAGCACTCTTCGTAGTAATTTAAACATTATTTACTTTGAATATCCTCAATATTTTTGATTAAAATAGAATAGGTTCCATTGTCATTTTGGATGAACTCAACAGACTCTGCGTCTTGGTAAACATTATTGGGAACGATGAGTTCAATTCCATTTGACAAGGAAAGCTTTTGATTTTCAAATTTCTTGAGTTGACGACTGGCATCAATTTCATCAAACTGGACTGGTTCTGGTACAGCTTCCTTGACTTGGTCGATAAAGCTTAGACGAGCTGTCAGGTTGTTATCAAAAAGGTCGTTAGCTAATTTCTCGGGTGACAGTTCATTACTTTCTTCTAGATTATTGAAAATAGCGGATTTGACCTTGGATTGAAATTGAAAATCATCTGTGTTAAAAGTCTCAGCAATTCTCTGGGCTGTTTTTTCAAGTTCCTTGATGGATTTCTTGGGTGAAATCTTAGGGGCGACGGCTAGGAGATTTTCTGAAAAGTAGTTCAAAAAAGTCCCGTTGTACTTGATTCGTTTTTCGATGAGATGGTACTTGCGACTTTGAAGATTGACCACCAAGGCCTCGTCAGCCCCCGTTCCAAATCCAGGCAGGTTATTCTGAGTTAGCTTGATTGGGTTATCAACCTCTCCACCGAGGTGGGTTAAGTTTTCCCGCAGTGCAATTCGCAAGAAAGCGAAATGTTCTACGCCTTCTTTCGAAAATTGCACAAAAATCAGGTCATTGGTCTTGAGGTTTTCAGAAATGCTGAACTCCTCTTTCCAGAGATTAGCCAGTGTGACTGATGTCTCCAACAAATCATCCGTGACGTGATTGAAGAAGGGATTTTCTTCTTCGAAAATCCCAGTCTTGGCTTCATCTGAATACACATGTTCGATTTTTTTGCGCAGGTATTCTTCGATTTTTGGAGGGATATTGAGAAACTTATCCGCTAAGAACAACTCGGTATCATCTGGGCTGAACTGATGGATAATAGCTTTCTTAATATAAATGTCCATAAAAGTATTAGTCCTCGTATAGTGGGAAGGCATCTGTCAACGCTTTGACTTCGCTTCTCACTTCTTCTAAGACAGCTTCATTTTCTGCATTCTTAAGGGTTTTAATGATGAGTTCAGCCACTTTGCGACTTTCTTCTTCACCAAATCCACGTGCAGTGATGGCTGCAGAACCGATACGAATACCACTTGTCTTGAATGGTGACAAGGTTTCGTATGGAATTGAGTTTTTATTTAGGGTAATATTAACTTCATCCAGCAAGTTTTGAGCAACTTTTCCGTTTTCTACAACCTTAGTAACATCAACAAGGAAGAGGTGATTTTCAGTCCCACCAGAAATGATACGGAAATCAGGGTCTTGCAAAAAGACTTCAACCATAGCCTTACTATTTTTGATGACATTAGCAGCATATTCCTTGAAGGCTGGATCCAAAACCTCTTTGAAGGAAACAGCTTTAGCCGCAACAACATGCTCCAAAGGACCACCCTGAATACCTGGGAAAATAGCTGAATTGATCTTCTTAGCAAGTTCCTCATCATTGGTCAAAATCAAACCACCACGTGGTCCACGAAGGGTTTTGTGGGTCGTTGTTGTGGTGATATGAGCATATGGCACTGGGCTCGGGTGAAGACCAGCTGCCACCAAACCAGCGATATGGGCCATATCTACCATGAGCTTAGCACCAACAGCATCTGCAATTTCACGGAATTTTGAGAAGTCAATAATTTGAGAATAGGCTGAAGCACCTGCTACGATTAGTTTTGGTTTTACTTCTTGGGCTTGTTTCAAGATAGCATCAAAGTCCAAAAGTTCCGTTTCAGGATCCACACTATAAGAAACGAAGTTGTAGGTTTGACCAGAGAAGCTGACAGGAGCTCCGTGGGTCAAGTGACCACCTGCTGCCAAATCCATCCCCATTACGGTATCACCTGGCTCAATCAAAGCCATGTAAGCTGCACAGTTGGCTTGGCTTCCTGAGTGAGGTTGAACATTGGCAAATTTAGCACCAAAAATTTCTTTCGCGCGTTCAATAGCTAGAGTCTCTACTACGTCTACCACATTTGTTCCACCATAATAACGGCGTCCTGGGTAACCCTCGGCATATTTGTTGGTCAAGATAGACCCTTGAGCAGCCATTACAGCCTTGGAAACAACGTTTTCCGAAGCAATCAACTCAATGTTGTTTTGTTGGCGTTCTTCTTCTTTGGCAATAGCATTCCAGAGATCAGCATCGTATGCTTTAAAATCATCTTTGTCAAAAATCATAGGTCTTCTCCTTTATAGTGTGACTGGTCCTTTAGTTTGTTTTTACAAAATAAACTAAAAGATGCGAATAAACCGTTTTTGCACTTTATCACAAGTATAACCAACTTTTTCATAAAATGCATGAGCTCCCAGACGATGATCAGCAGAGTTTAAGCGGATAAACCCATAACCCCGTCTTTTTGCTTCTTGATCCAACCCTTGCAGTAAGCTTTTACCGATACCTTGCCCTTGTGCTTGAGGTGAAACCGCTAAGCCTAAGATGTTAAATCCTGCTTTGGAATAAAGAGATTCATAGACCTCAGCGTGGACATATCCAAGTAGGACATGGCTGGCTTCATCCTCATAGCCAAGTAGGAAATGATGTGAATCCTGAGACAGTCTAGCTAGTTGACTAGCTGTGTCCTCTGGACTAAAAGAATACTCCAAAGCCTCTTGGTTAATCTCACATATAGCATTCACATCTGTTTCTTGCAAATCTCTTAGCATCTCATTTCTCCTCAAAAGAAATCTCTGGAAACCGAGCAAGAATATCTTCACGCTTGATCGCCCCTTGGCGTAAGATTTTCACCTTGTCTCCAGACAGATCCAAAATAGTCGAATCCTGTCCAGTTAAAAAAGCATCGTCTTCCAGACCCAAAACATCTTGGTCAAAATCTTTCAGAATTTCCTGAAAGGTTACTCCACTTGCCTGACCTGAAATATTAGCAGACGGTCCAATCAAGGGACCTGTCTCTCGAATCAAATCCAGCGTAATGGGGTGATTCGGCATCCGAAATCCAACAGTTGCAAGACCAGAATTAACCCAATAGGGCACTCTATCATTGGCTTCGAGTATAATGGTCAGGGGACCTGGTAAAAAAGTCTCTACAAGTTTTTGTAGATAAGCTGGTTGATTCTTTGAAAAGTACAAGATGTCCTCTAGAGAGGCAACATTGAGATTAAGCGCCTTGTCTCTAGGACGACGTTTGAGCTGGTAAACATAGTCGACTGCTTTTTCGTCTAAGGCCTTAGCAAAAAGACCGTAAACTGTCTCTGTAGGCAGAACAACAGCTCCACCCTTTTCCAACTCTTGTCTAATCCTGTCCATCATCAGCTACAACCATCCTATCTTGACCAAATTGATCCTTGAGTGTTCGTACTCGTTTTTCAGGAAGATGTTTCCTAAAAAGCGCAGGAACACTTTGACCTTGCTTGTATCCAATTTCAAGGTAAATCTTACCACCATCTGTGAGATAGTCTTTTGCATCTTCCGCAATTCTGCGGTAAATAGCTAGGCCATCCTCATCTGCAAAGAGAGCTAGATGAGGTTCTGAATGCAAAACATTCAAACCGACCTCTGACTCATCTTCACGAGAGATATAGGGTGGATTGGATACAATTATATCATATTTTTCAGAAATTTCTGCAAAACAATCAGATTTTTTAAAAAATATCTGGAAATTCTGAACTTTAGCGTTTTCAGTTGCCAAATCTAGTGCATCCTGTGAAATATCAACTGCTGTCACTGACCAGTCTGGACGATTCTTTGCTAAAGCAAGGGCGATGGCACCACTTCCCGTGCCGATATCCAAGACCTTAAGATTTTCATCAGAATTTTCAGCCAGGATGAGCTCAACCAACTCCTCTGTCTCTGGACGAGGAATCAAAACCCGCTCATCTACTTTTAACTGCATTCCAAAAAATTCAGCATGACCGATAATATACTGGGCCGGTGTGTGGGCTGCTAACTGCTGGTAAATTTCTTCTATAAATAATTCTTCCTCTTTGGTTACTTCGGTTACTTCTTGCTGGAGGGCAAAGACGAAATCTGTAAAAGATAGATTTTTTAGGTTACGATAGACAAAAGAGAGGCTTTCTGCTTCCTCTCCTTGTCTTATCAACTCTTCTTCAAAATCTGAAAATAATTGAGCTAATTTCATTATTTGTTTAATTCTTCTAATTTTTGTGTTTGGTCATAGAGCACCAAGGCATCTACAACTTCATCCAATTTACCAGACAAAATGGTATCTAGTTTTTGGAGAGTCAAGCCGATACGGTGGTCTGTGACACGGTTTTGTGGGAAATTGTAAGTACGGATACGTTCTGAACGGTCACCAGTACCGATAGTAGACTTACGCTCAGCGTCTTGTTCATCCTGAGCAATCTGCGCAAAATGGTCAGCAACACGCGCGCGGATGATCTTCATGGCCTTCTCACGGTTTTTCTGCTGGGTACGTTCTTCCTGCATCTCAACCTTGATATTGGTCGGCAAGTGAACGATACGAACGGCAGTCGCAACCTTATTGACGTTCTGTCCACCAGCACCTGATGCGTGATAGATATCAACACGAAGATCTTTTGGATCAATATCATATTCTACTTCTTCTACTTCAGGCATAACAAGGACAGTCGCTGTAGAGGTATGAACACGACCTTGGCTTTCTGTCACAGGGACACGTTGCACACGATGGGCACCTGATTCATACTTAAGTTTAGAGTAAACGGATTGACCAGAGACCATAGCAACCACTTCTTTGAAACCACCAACACCATTCATTGAGGCTTCCATGATTTCAAAGCGCCAGCCTTGGGCTTCCGCATACTTTTGGTACATAGTTAGAAGGTCTCCGGCGAAAAGTGCCGCTTCGTCTCCACCAGCTGCTCCACGGATTTCAAGGATGATGTTCTTATCATCGTTTGGATCTTTTGGAAGGAGCAAAATTTTCAGTTTTTCTTCATACTCTTCTTTTTCAGACTTGGCATCTTTGAGTTCTTGCTTAGCCATTTCTTCCAAGTCCGCATCTCCGCCAGACTCTTTAATCATTTCCTCAGCATCAATGATATTCTGAAGGACCTGTTTGTATTCACGGTAGGCTGTTACCGTGTCACGAGTAGAAGCCTCTTCTTTTGAAAGCTCCATGAAACGTTTAGTATCTGAGACCACATCAGGGTCACTAAGCAACTCTCCTAATTCTTCATAACGGTCTTCTACAGCTTGTAGTTGATCATAGATGTTCATTTTTCTTCATTCTCCTTATTGATTTCAGGGGCAAAATAATGTTTACGGCAAACCGAGATATAGGTTTCATTGCCACCAATTTGAATTTGTTCGCCATCATAGACTGGCACACCATTGTGCGTACGTAACACCATAGTCGCCTTTTTCTTACAGTACTGACAGATGGTTTTAATCTCATCAATCTTATCTGCTAAAAGTAAGAGGTGTTTGGAACCTTCGAACAGTTCATTGCGAAAATCATTCTTCAAACCAAATGCCATGACAGGTATGTCTAACTCATCGACGACACGAGCTAGGTCATAAACATGATGACGCTTGAGAAACTGGGCCTCATCGACCAGCACACAGTATGGTTTTTCAGGTAAGTCTCGGATATAGCCGAAGATATCCGTCGTTTCCTCAATCGCAATGGCTGGGCGTTTCATGCCAATCCGACTAGATACATTGCCGA
Organism: Streptococcus oralis; assembly: GCF_023110435.1. Classification (GTDB taxonomy): domain Bacteria; phylum Bacillota; class Bacilli; order Lactobacillales; family Streptococcaceae; genus Streptococcus; species Streptococcus oralis_CF. The sequence goes on along the minus strand of NZ_JALDWB010000001.1, from coordinate 584,999 downwards.
CACCGTCACGCGTATCCAGAGCAGAAGTCATAATCACAACTCCCTTTCCTTGCTCCTCGTAGTTATAGGCCACCTTGAGAATCTCAATCGTCTTACCAGAGTTCATGGTCCCATAACGATAATACAACTGTGCCATGCTATTATTTCACGTCCATTTCTAAATTTTTGCTACATTCTAGTATATCATAATTTTCTGAAGCTTTAAACGGCAAAATGTGGTAAAATAGAAGAAATCAAAAACTAGTGGAGGAAGCTATTATGCCATTTGTACGCATCGATTTATTTGAAGGACGCACGCTCGAGCAAAAGAAAGTTCTTGCTAAGGAAGTAACGGAAGCTGTTGTTCGTAACACTGGAGCACCTCAATCTGCTGTCCATGTCATCATCAATGACATGCCTGAAGGAACTTACTTCCCTCAAGGAGAAATGCGCACCAAATAAACTAGCTTAAGCAGATTTGCTTAGGCTTTTTCAATCTCCAAGTAGCATCCATTGAAGAAATGGTCTAATTTTGTTACAATTTGAAGAGATGCTTGGATACCTATCCTAAGAAAAGAAATACAAAAGGAAATAGTATGATTACACGTGAATTTGATACCATTGCTGCTATCTCTACTCCACTAGGTGAAGGGGCTATTGGGATTGTCCGCCTGAGTGGAACTGACAGTTTTGCCATTGCGCAAAAGATTTTTAAAGGCAAGGATTTGAGTAAGGTTGCCAGCCATACTCTTAACTACGGTCACATCGTTGACCCTCAAACTGGTAAGGTCATGGACGAGGTTATGGTTGGGGCTATGAAGTCTCCAAAGACCTTTACTCGCGAGGATATTATCGAGATCAACACCCACGGTGGGATTGCAGTGACCAATGAAATTCTCCAGCTAGCTATCCGTGAAGGAGCTCGGTTGGCTGAGCCTGGTGAATTTACCAAACGTGCCTTTCTAAACGGTCGTGTGGACTTGACACAGGCTGAGGCAGTGATGGATATCATCCGTGCCAAGACTGACAAGGCTATGAATATTGCAGTCAAACAACTCGATGGTTCCCTTTCTGATCTTATCAATAATACTCGCCAAGAAATCCTCAATACACTTGCCCAAGTAGAGGTCAATATCGACTATCCTGAGTACGACGATGTTGAGGAAGCTACTACTGCAGTCGTCCGTGAGAAAACTAAGGAATTTGAACAACTCTTGACCAACCTCCTTAGAACAGCTCGTCGCGGTAAAATCCTTCGTGAGGGTATTTCAACAGCTATCATCGGACGCCCCAACGTTGGAAAATCCAGCCTTCTTAACAACCTCTTACATGAAGACAAGGCTATCGTAACCGATATCGCTGGTACGACACGCGATGTCATCGAAGAATACGTCAACATCAACGGTGTACCTCTCAAATTGATTGATACAGCTGGAATCCGTGAAACAGATGACATAGTCGAACAAATCGGTGTTGAGCGTTCGAAAAAAGCCCTCAAGGAAGCTGACTTGGTTCTATTAGTGCTAAATGCTAGCGAACCTCTGACTGCCCAAGACCGCCAACTCCTAGAAATCAGTCAGGACACTAATCGCATTATTCTACTTAATAAAACTGATCTTCCTGAAGCGATTGAAACTTCAGAACTCCCTGAAGATGTCATCCGTATTTCAGTCCTGAAAAATCAAAACATTGATAAGATCGAAGAACGTATTAACAGCCTCTTCTTTGAAAATGCTGGTTTGGTTGAGCAAGATGCCACTTACTTGTCTAACGCTCGTCATATTTCCTTGATTGAAAAGGCAGTCGAAAGTTTGCAAGCAGTTAACGAAGGACTAGAACTTGGCATGCCAGTTGATCTTCTTCAAGTAGATTTGACTCGTACTTGGGAAATTCTCGGAGAAATCACTGGGGATGCTGCTCCAGATGAACTCATCACCCAACTCTTTAGCCAATTCTGTTTAGGAAAATAAGAAATCCATGATCGTTCTTGCGGTCATGGATTTTATTATCTTTATTAGTAATCTGGTCTTAGGACACCTGTTACGGTTGCCTTAGTTGCTTCGTAGTCGCCATCTACAACAACTTTGATAATGCGTTTGGCATCTTCTTCAGGCGCTGGAACTAGAGGTAGACGAGTTGGACCCGCTTCAAATCCCATGTAGTTCAAAACGGCCTTGACAGGTGCAGGGCTTGGATAAGAGAAGAGGGCATTGACCTTAGGAATGAATTTCCGTTGAATTGCTGCAGCTTTTTTCATATCGCTTTCTGCAATTGCAGTGAACATTTCGTGCATTTCATCTCCATTTGTATGAGAAGCAACCGAAATAACCCCATCTGCACCGAGATTCATAGCATGGAAGGCATCGCCATCTTCACCTGTATAAATCAAAAACTCTTCTGGCTTGTGCTCAATCAAGTAAGCCATATTTGCCAAGCTGGTACATTCTTTAACACCGATAATATTAGGATGGTCAGCCAAACGAAGCATGGTTTCTGGAGTTAATTCCACTACTACACGACCTGGAATGTTATAGATGATAATGGGTAGGTCCGAAGCATCCGCAATCGCCTTAAAGTGCTGATACATCCCTTCTTGAGAAGGTTTATTGTAGTAAGGCACGATAGCAAGACCAGCAGCAAAACCACCAAAGTCTGCGACTTCTTTGACAAATTCGATAGAGTCACGTGTGTCATTGGTCCCTACACCCGCAATCAAAGGAACACGTCCATTGACAACCTTTTGCACAGCCGCAAACAATTCCAACTCTTCATCGTGGGTCAAGGTCGGACTCTCAGCAGTTGTTCCTGCGAGAAGAATTCCGTCTGTGTGATGGGACAACAAATGCTCAATCAAAGCAGGAATGGCATCAAAGTTGATGGAACCATCCTCATGGAAAGGGGTAATGAAGGCCGTGATGATTTTACACTCTTTTAAATCTTGGTAAGACATGTGAAACACCTCTCTATTTCAAAGAAGGAGTTCATTCGAACTCCTAAACCATTATTTCAATTCAAATTTCAGATCAGCTGTTGGACGGACCAAACCACGCTCATGAAGTGTTTCTGCGATTTGAACTGAGTTCCAAGCAGCACCTTTGAGGAGGTTATCTGAAACAACCCACATATGGATTCCTTTTTCAGCATCCAAGTCTTTACGGATACGACCAACAAAGGTATCACGTGAGCCAACAGCATTGATAGCTTGCGGATAGATTTGATGAGCTACATCATCCTCCAGAACTGCACCTGGAAAGGCTGCGATGGTTGCTTTCACTTCTTCAATTGGAGCCACTTCTTTTGTTTCGATATAAACAGACTCAGAGTGAGCTGACAAGACTGGAATACGAACACATGTTGCAGACACTGCGATGCTATCATCTTCCATGATTTTCTTCGTTTCCTTGGTCATCTTCATCTCTTCGTAAGTGTAATCATTGTCAGTGAAGACATCGATTTGTGGAAGAGCGTTAAAGGCGATAGGATAGTGTTTCTTGTCACCGCCTGAAGGCAAGATTTCCGCATGCAAATCACGTGGGGTCACACCATCATTCAATACTTGACGAAGTTCACGTTGTGTTTCAAGAATCGCTCCCATACCTGCACCTGAAACAGCCTGGTAAGTTGAAACGATGATACGGTCCAAGCCCCATTTTTGACGAACAGGCTCAAGCGCCACCATCATTTGGATTGTCGAACAGTTAGGGCAGGCAATGATTCCGTTGTGGTCATCAAGTGCGTGAGCATTGACTTCTGGAACAACCAAAGGAACATCTGGATTTTGACGGAAATAAGATGTGTTATCTACTACTACCGCTCCAGCTTGAACTGCGTATGGTGCATACTTAGCTGATGTCGAACCACCTGCTGAGAAGAGTGCAATATCAACGCCCTCAAAAGCTGTCTCAGTCGTTTCCTCAATCGTAATATCTTGGTCTTTAAATTTCAGAGTCTTGCCTGCTGAACGTGAAGAAGCAAGGTAACGAATTTTATCGATTGGAAGCGTTGATTCTTCCAACATTTTTATCATCTGAGCTCCGACAGCACCTGTCGCGCCGACTACAGCAACTGTATATCCCATAAATAACCTCTTTCGGAATTTTCTAAAAATTTCTATAATAGGAATATTATACTACTTTTTCAATGAATTGCAAAGCATTTTGAGGCTATATTTTCTGAAAATTAAAAATCCCTAGCCATTCGACTAGGGACTAAGAGGCATCTTCATGTGATGAGCAGGTTCACACAACTCATCAAGGTCCGCTCCTGCGTTATGACCTCCTTATGCTCAATAGTAGTCCGAAGACTACCTATCGACTCATCGCAACTACTATTCTACTAGATAGAGTCACTTTTGTCAACAGTCAAAACTCTTTGTCTACATTTATACAGGTAGATAAGAAAAACCTTGGTCTCCCAAGGTTATTTCGTCTCTATCATGCTAATTGCCGGGATTGAACCGGCGACCTCATCCTTACCATGGATGCGCTCTGCCAACTGAGCTAAATCAGCTTACCTAAAAAGTATACTATAGTTCTATGCTCTTGTCAAGCGCTCTCTTTTAATTTTATGGAATGAAAAAAGCTAGATTTAGCAAGAATCTAGCTTATAAACTCCTTATTTTGTTAGATCGATTCGCTGTCCCAGTTTATTGATCAAAATCGCACCTACGATAAGTGATGCAAACTCACCAATTCCAGTAGAAAACCATGTCAAGAAGAATGGAGCTTCTGCGACAATATAGAGTTCTGCTGCAATGGTAATCATTGAAATGGAGAACAGGATTGAAAAGAAGAAATGATCTTTTCGAATCAAACCATTGAACAGATAGTCTTTCTTGTACTTGCTAAATAGCCATACACCTAGACTAAGGAAAACTAGGGTAGAACCTCCACCAACAAAGACATCTATTAGACCAAAGCTAAAGAAATTAGCAATCATACAACCAATCGTCACACCGATGATGTATTTAGGGTTATAAAATGCCAAGAAATTCATCATCTCTGAAATACGGAACTGGTAGGCACCGTAGCTAATGGCATTAAGGGGTGGGGTAATAGTCAAAACCACATAGATAGCAGCGACAATAGCGATATCTGCCATGTCACGAACAGTTAATTTTTTCATGTTTTCTCCTTTAGCAGTTTCCCGCGTAAAATATGCTTGGTGAAAGAAGCTAAGCACCAAGGGTTGAGATTATCAACCTTACCAGTATAGCACAATAGCCAGCTTTATGCTATACTAAAATCATGAAAAATCAAATAAAAGCTTTCTTTGATAATGAAATCCTATCCTACCTATTTTTCGGTGGTGCTACTACTCTAGTATCTATCCTATCACGTTTGTTTATCTACCATATCAGTCACCAGGAAATCCTAGCAACCGCACTCGCAAATATTATCGCTATTCTCTTTGCTTTTATCACAAATGACACCATCGTCTTTAAACAAGAGAGAAGGAATTGGCCAACTCGCCTGGCTAAGTTTTTCTTAGCTCGTCTCTCAACACTTGGACTTGACGTCCTTTTAACTTATATCTTTGTTACATCTTATCCCGATATTATCGGGCAATTTGTCAATGATCAACTAGATCAGGTTAATACCATCGAAACGCTAATTGCGCAGGTTTTGATTATCATTCTTAACTATATTTTTAGTAAAGTATACGTTTTTTATAAATGAAATGGATATCATTAAGCATTAAGGTTGCAATATTTAGGTATTTCAGGTACAATTAAGATTAGTTTTTGAAAGGAAATTATGAAAATGTTAAAAGATCTTAAAGAATTTTTGCTTCGTGGCAATGTCGTTGACCTTGCTGTCGGTGTAATCATCGCCTCTGCTTTCGGTGCTATCGTTACTTCATTTGTTAATGATATCATCACTCCACTCCTATTGAACCCAGCCTTGGAAGCAGCGAAAGTACAAAATATCGCTGAGCTTGCATGGAATGGTGTTACATATGGTAAATTCTTGAGTGCTATTATCAACTTCCTTGTTGTAGGTACTGTTCTCTTCTTCGTTATTAAAGCTATGGAAAAAGCTCAAAGCCTTACTAAAAAAGAAGAAGCTGCTGAGGAAGCTCCTGCTGCTCCAACTGAACTTGAAGTTCTTCAAGAAATCAAAGCCCTTCTTGAGAAAAAATAAGACAGATAAAGGATCTAGCTTAAAGCTAAATCCTTTTTTCTTTACTCTTTTGGTAACTTACCAGCCTTTTCGAGCATTTTCTTAATCAAGTAAGGCATCTTCACATTTTCACGACCTTTTTTCTCAATCAGTTTTTTCACAAATTCTGGCATCTGAAGGTCATCTGTTTCTCCCATAATATCCTTAGTAGTGGCTGACGGAGCTAGCTCATCAAAGGTTTCTTCTTCTGGGAGAAATTCCTTAAATTCTTTTTGTTCATTGGCTCTTACAGTATCAACTAAAGCATCAATTAAACAGGAATCTGTGTTTGGCATAGGTGGTCGATGGTAGGTTACACCTAATTCTTGACATAATTCATAACATTCTACATCGTTATCAAAAAGAACTTCGATATGCTCACTGATAAAACTAATTGGTACAAAAATATAATGCTCTGGATGTTGTTTCTGTTCTCTCAAATACTCGAGTACATCTGGCTTGATCCAAGGGATTCCAATATCACTCTCGCTCTGCCAAGTATTGGTATACTGATCTGCTGTTAGACTAAGTTGCTCTGCTATCAACTTGCTATTATCAAAAATCTGATCGATATAAGGATCTCCAAAGTCCAAGGCAAAAATTGGAACACTATGGGCTGAGAAGATTACCTTAAAGGACTCTTCTCCCACATCGTTCCGTAAAATTTTGCTAATCTCATCTGTCCAGAAGTCCAGCAAAGATTGTTGCTGATACCAATCCTTAATGACTAAAAATCGAATTTGCTGGCTTTCCAGAAACTTTTCATACCCCATAACCGAGTAGAAGGAATAATGGGGTTCTAAAATCAAGCAAATACATTCTTCAACACCATCAGCCTCCATCTGCTTGATCACATCAGGGATAAAGGGCCGAGAAAATTTGTTGGCAAAGTAGATGCCATACTCTTCTCCTAAACGTTCCTTGACTAAATTGACCTCCTCACGTGTAATCCTCTGCAGGGGCGTACCACCTATACGAACATAATTGTCATAAAGAGTCTGAATCTCGTGATCCTTGGGTCTGATTCCACGACGAATATTGGTAAAAAAATCCGCTACACTCTCAAAGGTGATCTCTTCTGGCGAACCAAATGTCATCATTAAAATTGCTTTTTTCATTGATATGTCCTTGTGATGTTTTTTTCAATTACCATTCTACCATGAAATATATAATAAATAAACGCTTTCATTCATTTTATTTTTATTTACTTCTCTTTGTCTTTCTCTCCATTCTATGATACAATGAAAAAAATGATATTAAAGGAGTTTTTATGACTTATCCCAACCTTTTAGATCGTTTCTTGACCTACGTTAAGGTCAATACGCGTTCTGATGAACACTCTGCTACTACTCCAAGTACGCAAAGCCAAGTAGATTTTGCGACCAATATTCTTATCCCTGAAATGAAACGTGTCGGTCTGCAAAATGTTTGCTACCTCCCAAATGGTTTTGCCATTGGTACCTTACCAGCTAATGATCCAAAGCTCGCTCGTAAAATTGGCTTCATCTCCCACATGGACACTGCTGACTTTAATGCTGAGGGAGTTAATCCGCAAGTCATCGAAAATTACGATGGTGGAGCTATCGACTTAGGTGATTCTGGATTTAAACTCAATCCGACTGATTTCAAGAGCCTTGAGAAATATCCAGGCCAAACCCTCATCACAACCGACGGCACGACCTTGCTAGGTGCTGATGACAAGTCAGGGATTGCTGAGATTATGACAGCTATCGAATACTTGACTGCTCATCCTGAAATCAAGCATTGTGAGATTCGTGTTGGTTTTGGACCAGATGAAGAAATCGGTGTCGGTGCCAATAAGTTTGATGCAGATGACTTTGATGTTGATTTTGCCTATACTGTTGATGGTGGACCACTAGGTGAACTTCAGTACGAGACTTTCTCAGCAGCTGCTGCTGAACTCCATTTCCAAGGACGCAATGTTCACCCTGGTACCGCTAAAGGCCAGATGGTCAATGCTCTTCAGTTAGCGATTGATTTTCATAATCAACTTCCAGAGAATGACCGACCTGAACTGACAGATGGTTACCAAGGTTTCTATCATCTTATGGATGTGTCAGGTAGTGTCGAGGAGGCGCGTGCAAGCTACATCATTCGCGATTTTGAAAAGGATGCCTTTGAAGCTCGTAAAGCAGCTATGCAGTCTATTGCTGACAAAATGAATCAAGAGCTTGGGAATGATCGCGTGACCTTAACTCTGACAGACCAGTACTACAATATGAAAGAAGTCATTGAGAAAGATATGACGCCCGTTACCATTGCCAAAGCCGTTATGGAAGATCTGGGAATCACACCAATCATTGAACCGATTCGTGGTGGTACTGATGGCTCTAAGATTTCCTTTATGGGTATTCCAACTCCGAATATCTTTGCTGGTGGTGAAAACATGCACGGACGTTTTGAATACGTCAGCCTTCAGACCATGGAGCGCGCTGTAGATACCATCATTGGCATTGTATCTTATAAAGACTAAAAAAGACGAGGTAGCTCAGCTACTTCGCCTTTCTTTTTATTCCTTTGGTTGAGTACTTGTCTCGGTTTGCTCTTGCTTTTCTGTTGGTTGAGAAGCAGCTGTTTCACTGTCTTTCTCAGACTTAGATTGGCTATCAGTTTCACTTGCTTTTGAACGGAGTTCCTGGTTCAAGCTAATGATCTCTTTAGCTAGAGTGAGGAGACCTTCTTTATCACTGCTTTTAGCTGCAAGTTGATCAAATAGGGCATCAACACGTTCAAAGTCAGCATCGGATCCTTTGTTATCCTCTAAGTACTTGTGAAGAGAGAGCAAGACATTATAGAGTTTTTGGTAGATAATCACCGTTTGTGGATCTTGTTCTGCTTCTTTTTCCTCTCGTTGGATAGTCGCTGCAATACGATTTAAAAGATCCTCAAGTTGTGTTTTAGCTTCGTCAAGGTCTGCATTTTCCTTTTCAGTAGCCGCTTTGATATTAGCTGCTTCTTCAGCTAGGGATTGTTTGACACCATCCTCTTTGACACGTGCTAGGAGTTGGGCAGCTTTTGTTAGAAGAGCATCCACTTCTTCCTTCTTAACATGGCTAACCCGCTCTTCTGGCATAAAATCACCGTAGAGTTCTTTTAGGAATTCATAGATGGCGGTCTTAGCAGTTTGACTATCTACTTTTTCCGTATCTAGAATAGTCTTACCAGCTTTTGTAGATACGGGTTCTTCTTTGAGAGCTTCTTCTACTTCTAGCTTAGTTTGGTAAATAGTTGGGAATAACTTGTTCAAGTCGGTTGCTTTGAGGAAAGATTGTGACTGGTAAAGTTCCCATGTCAACTGGGCAACACGGTTCCGAAGTTCTTCTCTCAAACGACCATCAGATACATGTTCATAGAAATACTTGATGTACTCTACTGTTGTAACCCCTGTTCGATCTCTGAAATCTTGCAAGGCCTGAAGTTTCGCTTCAATGGCAGCCAACTCTGTCTCATCCTGTGCTAGCTTAGCTTCCTGCAAATGTACCAAAAGATCTTTCTTAGGCAAGCCATAAGTATCTGTATCCAGTGTATTGATCTTATCTACTAGGGATTGATACTTCTTATCTAAAGGTGAAGTTTCAACTGGTGCCACACTTTGATCCACATGGATGTATTGTTTATCAAAGAGATCCAAGGCTGCTAGGTATCCAGCAGTTGAGTTTGTTGCCAGTTTTTTCATATTTTCGGTGAACTGCCCCAAAGCAAGTTCAACCCGTCTCTGCATGATTGGCTGGTCTTTGTAGAGACTTCTGCTTTCTGCTAAAAGTTGATCCACCTTAGATAGAACAGTTTGTTCATCAAAAGCCCCAGGTTGATAGGTCGATTGTAGGGCTGGAATCTTGTTTTTCAAAGCTACTTCATAGTCCTTGGTCTGAACCTTAATGTAGTGATTGTGGTCACCATGAGGAATAACAAAACTACCATTTTCTACCTGTAAACTATAAGGAGATACCCCATCACGTAGGGCAGTCGTATAAAGTTCATTTAGGAAATCCAGTTCTGGATTCCCCGTTTGGAGAGGAATACGAACATGTTCTTTTCGAACAGCATAGGGATGGATATGGGTTGGATCATAGGCTTGATCCGGATTTCCAAAGACAAAGAAGCCATTTGAAATACGAATTGCTTCGAGCGGAACCCCGTAAGTCTGTGAGATATACTTGATTTTTTCTTCATCGCTAGCATCTCTTGAGAAACTTTCCACAGTCTTTGCAAGTGGTTGAACATGCTGAGACTGATGATTTTTTTTCAAGTGATCTTGGGCAGCTTTGATTTGGGCTGCAGTCAAGTCCTTCTTAAAGAAATAATGAGCGTGATCTCCATGAGAAACTACAAACCCTTGCTCATCTTCACTAATGACACGGTCAGCTGCAAAACCATGATCATGTTCTTCATCATGATGTGAAGGAGCTACTGGTACAGGCCTTGTGGTATTGTTTGGCAAGGATTGAGGTCCAGTTGTAAGTGATGACTTAGGGATGTAATGGAAATGATTCCCGTGTCTTACAATATAGGCGTTCCCAGTATCTTCCACTACATCATTTGGATTAAAGACATAACCATCATCTGTTGAGTAAGTTCCTGTATTTGTAGAATGATTTTCTGCTCCTCTGTTAAACAGTGGAGTCGAAAGTAGCTGATCGACTTTAGTTGTTTTTACAGATGGAGAAAACGTAGAATTACCATCACTCAACTGAACCATACGTGCAATCTTTTCTTCCAAAGCAGAAAGCTTTGTATACGGAATGAAATGATAGTGATTTCCGTGAGGAATCGCTACGCCACTCGGTGTTCTGCTTGAAATCTTAGCAGGGTCAAAAATCAAGCCATCAGATTCTGCATAACGTTGATTACTTGGAAGTGCATAGAGCTGTTTTAATAAATTCTGAAGGTTCTCTTCTGGATTGCTTGGTGTTTCAGTTTGTTGACTAGAATTAGTGGTTTGACTGGTTCCATTTTGGCTTGGACGATAGTCAGTCACACTTGGCTGTTTTCTAGTTCCAGAGAGGTAGGCTTGCGCAGCAGCCAATTCGCTAGCAGACAAGGAACTCTTAGGTATGTAGTGGTAATGTCCACCATGAGGAACGATATAAGCATCGCCAGTATCCTCTATAATATCAGATGGATTAAAGATGTATCCATCGTCGGTAGTATAGCGTCCTTGTGATCGTGCAAGTGTCACAGCACCGTTAGAAGTTGGCGCATCATGTGTATGACCTTGTTTTTGGCGTTCAATTTCGTCCTTTGTACGAATATTATCAGCATGAGCCGCATCCTTAAGGTAGACATAATACTTGCCATCCACCTTGATAATGTAGCCACCTTTGATTTCGTTGACAATGTCAGCGTCTTTCAGTTGATAATTGGCATCTTTCATCAACAGTTCTTCGCTGAAAATCGCGTCAAAAGGAACTTTACCATTGTAATAATGGAAATGATCACCGTGTGAAGTCACATAACCTTGATCGGTAATTTTCACAACAATTTGTTCAGCCTGAATATCTTCTTTTTTGCTAACTTGATCTGGTGTCTGAGTCTCTGTTTTTTGAGAGTCTTGCTTCCCATCAACGTAAGACACACGGTTATTATCTTTGTTTCCTTCTACCTGGTGTTGGTTCAATGCATAGATGCAAAGGCTTAGGGAAAGGACAAGAGCCGATCCTGCTACAAGGTATTTTTTATTAATTTTCATAATCTCCTCATTTTAATTCTTCTGCAAGAACATTCATATTTTCTTCTAGGTTTTCTAAGTACGTTTTGTCGTTTTCAGGGTCTGCTTCCAAAGGATTGAGTGTTTTTAGATTAACTCCTGTTGATTTGACCAAGGTTTCAGCTACTTTAGAGGAAGCATTGCTTTCAGTAAAAATTGTTTTGACCTTATAGGTTTTGACAAATTCTTGGATTTCAGTCAACTGTCTCGGACTCGGCTCTTGTTCAGGAGAGATACCAGCAATTCCAAGCTGTTTCAATCCAAACCGTTTAGCAAGATAAGAAAAGGCTGTATGTTGTGTAACAAAAGTCTTTTGACTCGCTTTTTCAAAAATAGGCTGGTACTTCTTAGTCAATTCTTGGGCCTTTGCTATAAAGTTTTTAGCATTCTTTTGATAGGTTTCCTTATTGGCACTGTCAATCTCCGAAAGTTTGTCCGCAATAATCTGTGCCTCTTCGCCTGCTTTTTCAGGATCTAACCAAGTGTGAGGGTCATAGAGTGTTTTTTCATCGATGCCGTCACCAGCTTCTACATCTTCTAAGCCAGGTACACGCTCCAATGTCATTCCTTCAGAAGCTTCTAAAACTTTAACTTTTGAGTTTTTCAAGTTAGGATCCAGACTTCCCGCCCAAGATTCGAGCGTATGAGAGTGGTAGACAAAGACATCCGCGTCATAGATAGCAGCAATATCATTTGCTGAAGGTTCAAAGGAGTGAATACCACTACTTGACTGAATCATCCGTACATCATTCAAGTCACCTGATACCTCTTTGACCATGGCATAGATTGGGTAAAAACTTGTTACTATCTTCATCCCTTTTGCTTCTTGTTTTTCTTTTTGACTACATGCTCCTAAGACAAGAACCAACAGGCCTGTCATTAATAATAGAAATGTTCTTTTTTTCATCATTACTCCTTAACTAGTATTTAACCATTTAATTAACTAGTAAATAGTTTATCTTTATTTACACTATCTGTCAAGATATTTTACATATTTTCATGAAAAAAATGAGAACTAGAACTTACATTCTGTTCTCATTTTCGATTTTAACTTTTCTAGTTCTCCTATCCTGTTTTTTAGGAACTAGAAAATGCTGCTACCTTTACTTACTCTCCTTTAACAATGCCAACAACTTTTCAGCTTCTGCCATAATAGTATTGTTGTCCTGAGCGCCAAATAGCAAGTTATTCTTTAATCCCGTTAGAGTTTCTTTGGCATTGGACTTGATAATGGGGTCTTGGATTTTTGCAAGTAAATCTTCAGCTTCTCTCAACTTCGCTTCAACCTTTTCAGTCTCAACCTGAGTTTCTTCTGGCTCCTCTGGCGATTCTTCCTCAGGTTCCTCTGTTGGTTTTGGAGACTCTGGTTTCTCACTTTGAGGCTTCTCTTCGTGAGGTTTTTCTTCCTCAGGTTTGTCTGTCCGAGGTTTTTCCTCTGTTGGTTTTTCCGTTTGATTGGTATCAGCTTGACCATTTTGGTTTCTTTGAACATGGTCACTTGCATTTCCCCAACCACTATCTGAATGCGGACGTTCGTTTGGATGTTCGACATAGTACTTGACAGTCGCAAAGAGATCCTCAAGAGTATATCCTTTAGGTGCTTCATAAAGTCCTTCGTCAAACCACTTAAATTTGATGTTATGGTAATGGTCATAATGAGGAATGATGAAACTACCGTTTTTGACTTCCACAGTATGTTGGAGATTATATGGAATACGATCAAGGGGCACCTTCTTAGCTGCTTTCACGCGGTTGTAGATAGCTTCTGCTTCTTTAGCCTCAGTGTTTCCTGAACCTTGATGGTCTGTTGAAGGAGGAGTCAAACCTTTCTCTTTAGCATAAGCCTGGGCTGCCGCTCTTTCGGCTTCAGACAAACTATCTTTCTTAATCCAATGACTATGGGTCATATGTGGAGTTACATAGGCATCCCCCTCATCACTGGTGATATCACGAGGATCAAAGATATAACCGTCTTCTGTTGTATACTTACCTGCCAGCTTGGCTACTTGAATCTCATCATCAGTATAAGAAATTTGCGCATTTGCTTTTCCTAAACGTTCTGGATGACGAATCGGTGCTAAAAAGGCCAAGATATCATCGACCAACTGGACTTTATCACTTGAGGCATCGTTGAGTCGTTCCAAGAGTTTATCCAAAGCCTCAAAATCAGCTTGGCGCCCTTTATTATCAAGTAAGTCTTGATGAACTCTTGCTAGTAAATCATAAGCCTTATTGTAAAATCCTTGATCACCAGATGGAAGGTTGGTTTTCTTAGGACCTAACTCATGAGAATAACTTTCCTGCTTGGCTAGTTTACTATCAATGGCTGCTGCTGTTTCTGCGGAAAGTTCCTTGGCAGAAATATAACGTGAGGCTCCATTCTCCTCAAATACATAGCCATCAGCTACTTTTCGAATCGCCTGTTTGACTAATTTCTCATCAATTGGATTGCTTGGAGCTAGTTGAGGAGTTGGTGCAGGTTGCGGATTCGGTTGTGGGTTTGGTTGTTCTGGTCTTGAATCTGGCACCCAATGGTTCGAACTGTAACGAAGTGGAATGATGCGAGCGATTCGCTCTTCTAACTCAGACATTTGTTCATAAGGGATAAAGTGGTAATGGTTACCATGAGGGACAGCTACACCTCTGGCTGTACGACTTGTGATTTGCGCTGGATCAAAGACAAGTCCATCTGATTCCACGTGTCGTTGGCTCAAAGGCAGTTTGTAGAGCTGTCTCAAAAGACTATCAATGTCATCACTTTGACTTGCTTGACTGTTAGTGTTACTGTTGTTGCTTGTGTTAGTATTGGTAGTTCCCTGATTGCTTACAGAAGGAACCCAGTTAGTTCTTGGGCTGCTATCGCTATTTTGTCGGCGATAGGTTCTTGAACTTGACAAACTTCCCCGACCAGATAGGAAGGCTTCTGCAGCAGCCAATTCGCTAGCTGATAACTCATTCTTAGGAATATAATGGTAATGATCACCATGAGGAACGATATAAGCATCGCCAGTATCCTCAATGATATCAGATGCATTAAATATGTAACCATCATCTGTGGTATAACGTCCTTGCGAACGTGCCAGAGCTACAGCACCATCGTTTCTTGGAGTCCCACCTTCACGATGCTGACTATGCTCTTGTTTTTGTCGATTGATTTCCTCTTTTGTACGGACATTATCAGCATGGGCAGCATCCTTAAGGTAAACATAGTATTTTCCATCTACCTTAATAACATAACCACCCTTGACCTCATTAACAATATCCTCATCTTTTAGCCTATAGTTTGGATCCTTCATGAGTAATTCTTCACTAAAAATCGCATCATAAGGAACCTTACCATTATAATAATGATAGTGGTCGCCATGTGAAGTGACATAGCCTTGGTCTGTTATCTTGATGACGATTTGCTCTGCATTAATTCCTTCACGTTTGCTAACCTCATCAGGAGTCAGATTCTCCGTTTTTTGCGTTGCTTGTTTTCCATCTATATAGGAAACACGATTATTTTCCTTAATCGTTCTGGCTTGATAAAGTCCCAACTCGTAAGAACAAACACTTAAAATCAAAGCTGCCGCAGAACCAGCAAGGTATTTTTTATTAATTTTCATCGAAACTCTCTTTCTTTTTGATATTTCTAGTCGCAATTCATTTCTAAATTGCAGAAACTCCTCTCTAATAGTTAACTGGTTAATAGTTTACTCCTAAATTTTCAACTTGTCAAGAATTTTATGAACCGGTTAAGTATTTTTTTGTTCTAACCACCACTTTTTCAAGATTGGACTTTCTATAAGAAAGATTTTCTTGAAAATTCTTTTTAAAATATCAAAAAAAATCCCTACAACCGAGTTGCAAGGACTTTTTGATTATTCAAAATCAACGTATTCTTTTTGAAGTTCAAGAACTTCTTCCATTGTTGAGCATTCTGTAAGGGCACGGTTAGCGTACTCTTCCATCTTAGCTGTGTCGAGTTTCTTCATCAAGCTACGTGTACGAAGTACAGATGTTGCTGACATAGAGAACTCATCCAAGCCCATTCCGACAAGAAGTGGAACAGCTTGTTGGTCACCAGCCATCTCACCACACATACCAGCCCATTTACCTTCAGCGTGAGCTGCTTTGATAACGTTGTTGATCAAGCGAAGGATTGATGGGTTGTATGGTTGGTAAAGGTATGAAACTTGCTCGTTCATACGGTCTGCTGCCATTGTGTATTGGATCAAGTCGTTTGTACCAATTGAGAAGAAGTCAACTTCTTTGGCAAATTGGTCTGCAAGCATAGCTGCTGCAGGAATCTCGATCATGATACCAACTTGAATATTATCCGCAACTGCAACACCTTCAGCAAGAAGGTTTGCTTTTTCTTCGTCAAAGACTGCTTTGGCTGCACGGAATTCTTTCAAGAGCGCAACCATTGGGAACATGATACGCAATTGACCGTGAACAGACGCACGAAGAAGGGCACGGATTTGTGTGCGGAACATAGCATCTCCAGTCTCAGAGATAGAGATACGAAGGGCACGGAATCCAAGGAATGGGTTCATTTCGTGAGGCATATCGAAGTAAGGAAGTTCCTTATCTCCACCGATATCCATTGTACGAACGACAACAGGTTTACCGTTCATTCCTTCAAGTACAGCCTTGTAAGCTTCGTACTGCTCGTCTTCTGTTGGGAAGTCTTGAGAATCCATGTACAAGAACTCTGTACGGTAAAGACCAACAGCTTCAGCACCGTTGTCATTGACACCTTCCACGTCTTTGGGAGTACCAATGTTTGCAGCCAATTCAAAGTGTTTACCATCCGCAGTTACTGTTTTAGCATCTTTCAAGAGCGCCCATTCAGCTTTTTGCTTCGCATAAGCTTCACCAGCAGCCTTGAATTCAGCCGCTTGCTCATCAGTTGGGTTGATAATAACCTCACCTGTGATACCGTTAACGGCAAGGATGTCACCATCTTTAACGATTTCAGTGATGTTGTTTGTACCCAATACAGCAGCAATTTCAAGCGTACGTGCCATGATAGCTGAGTGGCTTGTACGTCCACCAATGTTGGTTACAAAAGCTTTTACAAAGTTTTTGTCCAATTGAGCTGTATCAGAAGGAGTCAAGTCATGAGCAATGACGATTACTTCTTCATTGATGGAAGCTGGGTTTGGCAATTTTTTACCAAGTAGATTTGCCAATACACGTTTTGTCACGTCGCGGATATCCGCTGCACGTTCTTGCATGTATGGGTTGTCTTCCATACCTTCAAAGATAGTGATAAACATGTCTGTAACTTCTTTCAAACCTGCTTCTGCATTCACTTTCTTCGCACGGATTGTTTCTTTGATTTGGCTGATCATTTCTGGGTCAGCAAGAACCATTAAGTGAGCGTCAAAAACTTGAGCTGCTTCTTCCCCTAGCGTACCTACTGCTTTCTCGCGAATAACAGAAAGCTCGTCTTGTGATGCTTGTAGAGCGGCATCAAGGCGAGCTTCTTCTGCGTTTGTATCTTCGACTGTAACAGTCTCGAATGACAAATCCGGTTGAACGAGTAGATATGCTTTTGCAACTGCAACACCGTCAGATGCTGCGATTCCTTTAAGCATTTCTGTCATTTCCTTATGCCAATCCTTCTTTTTCCATTGTTTCTGAGATAGCAGCGATTGCGTCGTCAGCATCTGCACCTTCAGCTGAAATTGTAACGTCAGCACCTTGGCCAACACCAAGACTCATAACACCCATGATAGATTTAAGGTTTACTGATTTACCTTTGTACTCAAGAGTAATATCTGAAGCAAATTTGCTAGCTGTTTGAACCAACAATGTTGCTGGGCGTGCGTGAATACCTGTTTCTGCCACTACGTGGAAATCTTTAGAAGCCATAGTTTGACTCTCCTTTAAGTGTTTTCTATTTGAGTTATATGTGATAACCCTTACAAGATTGTATTATATCATCTTCAAGATAATTTTTCAAGTATTTTATGGACTTTTACTGAAAATGAAATTACTTCTTTTTCTATTAAATGAGCACTCTAGTAACTAAATAGCATATCTAAACACTAATTGTTCAAAGAATGTCATCATCAAAATTCAATTTTCAAAGCTATTTTCCCTTAATACCAATCAGAGGACAATCCTAGTAAATAATGAAATAATACTATTTAACTATAATTAATATAACTCAGTAAATCCATTATTTGAAAAGACTTCATCAAATCCTGAAATTCTAAAACCTACTCTTACCATCAACAGTAGAGAATTTATTCAATTTGCTACTTAAAGTAAAATAAGTTTGTAGCCCCTAACAGTAAAAAGGTAGATATATCTAAGTGGTATAAGTAGAACTAAAACTTTGATTGATTCCATTCAAATAAAGTATCCAACCAGTCAAAAACGACATTATGGGCGAGTCTTAGATTATTGACTTGGCAATGAGCGTCCGCACCACTTTCCGCCTCAAATACTTGAAGTTTAGTTTGTTGATTTTTAGATTTAAGTTCTTCATAAATCACCTTAGTTTGATGCTGCAGTTCAGCACCCTCACCCTTTCCCATGATAAACAGGCATGGGCATTGAATTTTTTGATAATCTACAATCTTTGCATAGTTAAATACATCATCAATAGCACTCTTAAAATCAGAAGTACCAAACTGCCATGCATACTTTTTAAGATTCAAATTTGCTGATTCATTCAAATTTCCAGCTAATTTTAAAATGGCATTTATTAACCAACTAGGTGCTTTCAAACTTGATCCGAATTCTTTTCTGAAGAGCTCTGCAACGTCGTAAATAGGGGTACTAGCAATCCAAGCATGAATTCTTGGATCCTTTTCGACAGCTTGTGCGGTAAAATATCCCCCTCCGCTGACACCATAAATAGCTAAATAATTTAGTTTAGGATTTCTATTTTCCAACCAGTCTATGCATAATGAAATTGGAATAGAAGCATCCACATCAAAGACCAGCCCTCTACTAGGATTGCTCCCTTGACCAGGAAGATCAACCATTAAAACATTATAATTTCGTATCCATCCAGGATATCCTGCAAAATAAAATAAATCTTCGCGATAAGTATCACCTCCACCAATCATAATCAGCGTTGGGCAATTATCACCGCTATGAAGATAATAACCAGGCAAGTAGGAATCTTGATAAGCAATAGTTAGTTTTTCAATCGGTGTACCTAGTGAATGAATTGCACTAGAGAACGCCTTCTCCATTTGACAAACGATAGGTAAGTATTCGGCAGAAAATGGATCAGTAAACTGGATTGCCGATCGAAGTGAGTAGGTCTGTGCGAGATAATACTGCGCCTTTGTTTGTTCACTCAAACCTAAATTACTAACCTTTTGTTCAAGATAGTTCACATGTGATAAAAACTCATTTTTCCAGTCATCAGGTTTTGGTGAATTACCTAACTTTTGAGCAAGATAATACAGCTCTCCATGAGAGAAGCCAAAAACTTCACCGATTCCTAGCAACCAATTAAAGAAAAAATCCGTATCCCCATTCTTAAAAAATACGCGAGTAGATTGCCGTTTTAAAATAACCTCGTTTTCTTTCACCACGCACCTCCTGATTTGCATTCTTTCATTTATTAATCTATTAATTCTATTTCCCTAACAACATTATACTATATATTTCCACAGTAAGTATAAGTTTCTAAAGTGAATAACTCTATTCTAATAGTTTTTGCATATTCAACATTTATCTAACTCATCTACTGTCTTTTATATTTTTTAAATAGTCTATATACCTAAATATCGTAATCGCTATAAACTCTTTTCATAGCTTCATTTTTAAATTTATTCCTATCTATAAGTTCTATGGTCACTACTAGTATACCACATAAAGCGAATACTTCCCAAAAATTACAGTTATATACTCTCTATCAAGAATACGAAATTCATAATCTATTTGGATGAATGCAGTATAATCTAACATCTTCATTTTAGTTATCTTTTAAATATTTTAATACAAAATATAGGGACATCTTGTGCAGAGACTTTCTTTTTTTCATTAATATTACAGTTTCAGTTTTGTTAAAGCATTGTCTCCGCTAAACTTATTCATGCTCTTACGATTTTTGCCATTTTCAACTTCTTTCAAAAACCACTATATCTTGTATTTTAATTTTAAAACTGTAACTTTTAGGCACAAGATTTAGTTTAAAAAGTTTGACAAAGTTTTTTTTTCTGATATACTAAGAAAGTAATCAAATTTTATGAGGAGTTACGAAAATGGTAACGGTTTATTCTAAAAATAATTGTGTACAATGTAAAATGACCAAACGTTTCTTGGATAGTAACAATGTCGCTTATCGTGAGATCAATCTCGACGAGCAACCAGAGTATATTGATCAGGTTAAAGAGCTCGGTTTCAGCGCAGCTCCTGTTATCCAAACACCAACTGAAGTCTTTTCAGGCTTCCAGCCAGGAAAACTGAAACAATTAGCATAATCTTAGTACATCATCCAGAAGAAACTCGCTTCTAGGGCTAACTTAGAGGCCTTTCTTTTGTAATTAGATAAGGGAATTTTTATGGGATTAAAACATCTTGAGGACGTAACTTACTTCCGTCTCAATAACGAAATCAACCGTCCTGTTAATGGACAAATCATGCTTCATAAAGATAAGGATGCCTTGGATGCCTTCTTTAAAGAAAATGTAGTTCCAAATACTATGGTTTTTGATTCGATCACTGATAAAATCAACTACCTCATTAAACACAACTACATCGAAACTGCCTTTCTCAAGAAATACCGTCCAGAGTTTTTGGAAGAATTGCATCAATTCATCAAGGATCAAAACTTCCAATTCAAATCATTCATGGCTGCCTACAAGTTTTACAATCAGTACGCCTTGAAAACTAATGACGGTGAATATTACCTTGAAAGCATGGAAGACCGCGTCTTCTTTAATGCGCTTTATTTCGCTGACGGTGATGAGGCGATTGCGACTGATATTGCCAATGAAATCATCCACCAACGCTACCAACCAGCTACTCCTTCCTTCTTGAATGCTGGTCGTGCTCGTCGTGGAGAGTTGGTATCTTGTTTCTTGATTCAAGTAACTGATGACATGAACTCTATCGGACGTTCTATCAACTCTGCTCTTCAACTTTCTCGTATCGGTGGTGGTGTGGGAATTTCTCTCAGCAACCTTCGTGAAGCTGGTGCACCTATCAAGGGTTATGAAGGAGCAGCTTCTGGTGTCGTACCAGTTATGAAGCTTTTTGAAGACAGCTTCTCTTACTCAAACCAACTTGGTCAACGTCAAGGTGCTGGGGTTGTCTACCTCAACGTCTTTCACCCAGATATCATCGCTTTCCTTTCAACCAAGAAAGAAAATGCCGATGAAAAAGTTCGGGTTAAGACCCTTTCACTCGGTGTTGTAGTACCCGATAAATTCTACGAATTGGCTCGAAAAAATGAAGAAATGTATCTCTTTAGCCCATATTCTGTAGAGCTTGAATATGGTGTGCCATTCAACTACATCGACATCACTGAAAAATACGATGAATTGGTTGCAAATCCAAATATCCGCAAGACAAAAATCAAAGCGCGTGATTTGGAAACTGAAATCTCTAAATTGCAACAAGAGTCTGGTTACCCTTATGTAGTCAACATTGATACGGCTAACCGTGCAAATCCAATTGATGGGAAAATCATCATGAGTAACTTGTGTTCTGAGATTCTTCAAGTTCAAGAACCAAGCTTGATCAACGATGCTCAAGAATTCCTTCAAATGGGAACAGACGTTTCATGTAACCTTGGTTCAACAAACGTGGTCAACATGATGACTTCACCTGACTTTGGTCGTTCTATCCGTGCTATGGTCCGTGCTTTGACATTCGTTACAGATAGTTCACACATTGTAGCTGTACCTACTATCGACCACGGAAATAGCTTGGCCCACACCTTTGGTCTTGGTGCCATGGGACTTCACAGCTACCTTGCCCAACAACTGATCGAATATGGATCACCTGAGTCAGTTGAATTTACAAGCATCTACTTTATGCTTATGAACTACTGGACTTTGGTGGAGTCAAATAATATCGCTCGCGAACGTGGTATCACCTTCCACAACTTTGAAAAATCAGACTATGCTAACGGTAGCTACTTTGACAAGTATGTGACAGGCAAATTTGTTCCAAAATCAGACCGTGTTAAAGAACTCTTCAAAGATGTCTTTATTCCAAGTGCTGCTGATTGGGCTGAACTTCGCGAAAAGGTTCAAGCAGATGGACTTTACCACCAAAACCGTCTAGCTGTTGCTCCAAATGGTTCTATCAGCTACATCAACGACGTTTCTGCTTCTATCCATCCTATTACGCAACGCATCGAAGAACGTCAAGAGAAGAAAATCGGTAAAATCTACTATCCAGCTGCAGGCTTGTCTACAGATACCATTCCTTACTACACTTCTGCTTATGACATGGATATGCGTAAGGTGATTGATGTTTACGCTGCTGCAACTGAACACGTGGATCAAGGGCTTTCACTCACCCTCTTCATGCGTAGTGATATTCCAAAAGGTCTTTACGAATGGAAGAAGGAAAATAAACAAACGACACGTGATTTGTCTATCCTTCGTAACTATGCCTTTAACAAGGGAATCAAGTCAATTTACTACGTTCGTACCTTTACAGACGACGGTGGAGAAGTCGGTGCTAACCAATGTGAAAGCTGTGTGATTTGATTTTTTATTCTAAATTGTTCAAATTTATAGCTTAACTTTTCAAATTAGGAGAAGTATATGTTTGGATTCAGTAAAACAAAAAGAGAAAATGATAGTTTGAGATTTAAAAACTCTGTTTTAAATAAGTTACACTCACAAGATAAAAAGAGAATCTCAGATCTTAAAAAAGATAAAGAAAATTTAGAAAACGAAACTAATACAATAGCTTCTGATGCACTACGAAAAGGTAGTTCAGTAGCAGGAAAGTATTTGTCTCAAAAAAGAATTCAAAAAAACGAGAGATTATAAACATGGAAACTTACTACAAAGCCATTAACTGGAATGCCATCGAAGATGTCATCGACAAATCAACTTGGGAAAAGCTGACGGAGCAATTTTGGCTCGATACGCGTATCCCCTTGTCAAATGACCTAGACGACTGGAGAAAATTATCAAACAAAGAAAAAGACTTGGTTGGAAAAGTCTTTGGTGGTTTGACCCTTTTGGATACCATGCAATCTGAAACAGGAGTTCAGGCGCTTCGCTCAGACATCCGTACACCGCATGAGGAAGCTGTTTTCAACAACATCCAATTTATGGAATCTGTCCACGCAAAATCTTACTCTTCTATCTTTTCTACCTTGAATACCAAGGCTGAAATCGAAGAAATCTTTGAATGGACCGACACAAACCCCTACCTACAAAGAAAAGCGGAAATTATCAATGAAATCTATCTCAATGGTAGCCCTCTAGAAAAGAAAGTTGCCAGTGTTTTCCTTGAAACTTTCCTCTTCTACTCTGGTTTCTTTACGCCTCTCTACTATCTCGGTAACAACAAACTGGCCAACGTTGCGGAAATCATCAAACTGATTATTCGTGATGAGTCTGTTCACGGAACCTACATTGGTTACAAATTCCAACTTGGTTTCAATGAATTGCCTGAAGAAGAGCAAGAGAAGCTCAAAGAATGGATGTACGACCTGCTCTACACCCTCTACGAAAACGAAGAAAGTTATACAGAAAGCCTCTATGACGGTGTTGGCTGGACCGAAGAAGTCAAAACTTTCCTTCGCTACAATGCCAATAAGGCTCTAATGAATCTAGGACAAGATCCACTTTTCCCAGATTCAGCTGATGATGTCAATCCAATCGTTATGAACGGAATCTCAACAGGAACTTCTAACCACGACTTCTTCTCTCAAGTCGGAAATGGTTATCTCCTTGGTGAAGTTGAAGCCATGCAAGACGAGGATTACAACTACGGTTTAGACTAATTTGACCAATCATTCAAAATATCATGGTTTGTTTAAAACAACCATGATATTTTTGTTTTTGTTTTATTTTGTTTTTTTCTATTTGAAAGATTGAGCGTTTTATGGTAAGATAGTAATAGTAGAAATCGAGGTGATAAGGATGCTGAAGCAAGAAAAACTAGATAGTATTCTAGAAGCAGTAAATACAAAAGGCACCATTACTGTAAAAGAGATTATGGAGAGTCTTGATGTGTCAGATATGACAGCTCGCCGCTATTTACAAGAACTAGCAGACAAGGATTTGCTGGTCCGTGTGCATGGTGGCGCTGAAAAACTTCGTACAGGTTCTCTCTTAAACAACGAACGCTCAAACGTCGAAAAACAAGGCTTGCAGATTGCTGAAAAACAAGAAATTAGCCGTTTTGCAGGTCATTTGATTGACGAAGGTGAAACCATTTTTATCGGGCCAGGAACAACCTTAGAATGTTTTGCTCGTGAACTCCCTATCGATAATATTCGTGTTGTAACAAACAGTCTTCCTGTTTTTCTCATCCTAAACGAACGAAAACTAACAGATTTGATTTTGATTGGTGGAAATTATCGCGCTATCACTGGTGCTTTTGTGGGAACACTTACCTTGCAGGATTTAGCCAATCTTCAGTTTTCTAAGGCTTTTGTTAGCTGTAATGGCATTAAGGATAAGGCAATTGCTACTTTCAGTGAAGAAGAGGGCGAGGTACAACGAATCGCCTTGAACAATGCCAATAAAAAATACTTACTGGCAGACCACAGTAAGTTTAATAAGTTTGATTTTTATACTTTCTACAATATCTCAGAGATTGATACCATCGTTTCAGATTCCAAACTAAGTCAGGAGACATTTGAAGATCTGTCGAAACAAACAACCATTCTTTTATCAAAACCATAAAAATTCCCCTGCTTTTTGGCGGGGAATTTTTGTTAAATTTTATTCAATAAGTTGTGTCTCAGCTAGTTTCTTGTACCAGTGAGCTGATTTCTTTGGATAACGCTCCTGGGTTTCAAAATCAACATAGAAGAGGCCGTAACGCTTTTCGTAACCATTTGACCAAGAAAAGACATCCATCAGCGACCAGATAAAGTAGCCTTTGACATTGGCTCCATCAGAGATTGCATCTGCAATCACTTCCATATGTTTCTTAACATAATCAATCCGTCCATCATCGTAGACTGTCCCATCCACAAACTCATCTTTGTATCCGAGACCATTCTCTGTGATGTAGATTTTCTTGTAATTTGGGTAATCTTTCTTCACGCGCATAATTTGATCATACAAACCTTGAGGATAGATAATCCAGTCCCAGTCCGTACGTGGGACATAGTCAGGCGCCACTCGGCGTCCAACTCCCTTAATCTGATATTTAGAGCTTCCTTTTTCACCCTTACCATTGTGAATGATTTCTGTTTCTCCATCAAAGGCTTGCATCCAATCACTCATATAGTAGTTAATACCAAGGAAGTCATTCAGGTCTTTTGCAGCTTCTAGCACAGCGAAGTCTTCTTCACGCAGATCTAAACTTCCACCATTGACTGCTAAGATATGGTTGACACCTTCCATGGTTTTTTCAGAGTATCGACCTAGATAAGTCGCGTCTAGGATAAACTTGTTATGGATAATATCTTCTAACTCGGCTGCACGGATATCTGCAGGATTTTCAGGATCCAGAGGATACTTGGTAGGCAGGGCGTGAACCACACCAATCTCACCCTTATATCCCTTATCCTTGAAAAGTTTTACTGCACGCGCATGTGAAACCATCATATTGTGGTGAGATTGGAAGACTTTGGCAAGGTCGTACTGAATACCTGGAGGGAACTTCCCAACCAAATACTGACCATCTCCTATCGGCCCAATTTCATTAAAGGTTGTCCAAAAGTTAACTTCAGGAAATTCTTCAAAACAGAAGGCTGCATAATCCACAAAGTGATCAATGTTTTCTCTATTCAGGAAATCTCCGTTTGAATGAAGCGCCTCGGGTGTATCAAAGTGATGGAGGGTCACGAAGGGCTCAACATGGTGTTTGTGGCACTCTGCAAATAGATTGTGATAGAACTCAACCCCCTTGTCATTAACCTTCCCATAACCAGTTGGAAAGATACGTGACCAAGCGATTGAAATACGGATACCATTAACACCATACTCTTCTGCAAGTTTGAGATCAACTGGATATTTGTGGTAGAAATCACTGGCTGGCTCAGCAGTGTACCAGTAGTTATCCTTAAGATATTTATCCCAGGCAACTGGGCCTTTTCCATCAGTATGTGTAGCGCCTTCTGCTTGATAGGCAGCTGTTGCGCCACCAAGAATAAAGTCTTTTGGAAGTGTTTTTGTCATTTGATTCACCTTTCAAGAAATAGAAATGAGATGGGGACATAGTTGGGAGGAGTTCCTCCATCTCACTTCTTCGCTATTTACATTTTATTCTTCGAACTGCGCTTGAACAAAGGCAAGAGCGCCTTTTCCATCACGAGTCAGTTTAATGTATTGGCCACCTTCTGTCTTAGCAAGTTTGATACCAAGTTTGTCGGTTTCGGCCTTCATGTCTTCAAAGTTTGAAGCAACTTGAGGAGCAAGGATAACCAGATCAAACTCTGGCAACATTTCACGGTGAGCTCCATAGCCACCAGCTGCTGCTTTAACAGGAACATTGTACTCCGCAGCTGCCTTGTTTAGAGCATTTGCAAGGAGACCACTTGTACCTCCTCCTGCACAGAGAACGAGAACATTTGTTTCTTCTGTGATTGTGTTTTGCGCTGCTTCTACACCAGCTTTTTCAAGAATAGCATCTGCTTTGGCAGTGTTGAAGTTTGCTGCTACTTTTTCTTTCAATTCATCATTGACTTTACCAGAACGCTCTTCTTCTAGAATTTGTTCATCATAAACCTTGAGGAATGGGTAGTAAATGGCTACGTCAACAAGGATTAACAAAGCAGCAAGTACAAATGACAAGAATTGGAAGTTTGTACCGAGAACAATACCGAGCGGACCTGGTGTTGTCCAAGGAAGGTTGGCTGTAAATGAGTTCATGCCAAGCGTTTCAATGAAGAATTTAAAGATCCATACGTTGGCAATTGGCGCAAAGATAAATGGAATAAAGAAAATTGGGTTCAAGACAAGTGGTGCACCAAACAGAATTGGTTCGTTAACTCCGAAGAAGGTTGGTACTACTGACGCACGTCCGATCGCACGGTTTCGTTTTGATTTTGTTAACCACATGAACATGAATGGAACAACCAGTGTTGCACCCGTACCACCCATGGTAACGATAAACATTTGTGTACCTGAAGTAAGGATCTTGTCTGCATGCATCCCTTGTTGGAGAAGGTTTAAGTTGACTTCAGCATTTGCATAGGTAATCGCTGCGATTGCAGGCTCGACGATGGAAGGACCGTGGATACCCACAAACCAGAAGAAGGCAAAAGCTCCAAAGATAATGGTAATACCTAGATAACCATCAGCAGCAGAGAATAATGGTGCAAAGAATTTACCGATTGATTCAGCTACGCTTACTCCAACAAATTGACGTGCAAGTAAATCAAGAACATATAGAGAAACAACTGAAAGAGTGAATGGAATCACATCTTTAAAGACTTGTGAGATATTGGGTGGAACTTCGTCAGGCATACGAATGGTAACGTTATTCTTAACACAAACCTTATAGATGGCTACAGTAACAAAGGCAGCAAGAAAAGCTGAAAGTAAACCTTTTGTCCCAAGGAAACCTGTCGCAAAGCCACCCTCAATCGGATCAGCCGCTAACATCAACAAACCGACAATCGCTGCCAACAGCGTTGACATATAGTTGATTTGGTTGGTTTTTTCCATGCTACGGTTAACTGAGTCGGTCAAAGATTTAGCTGTTGTACCAGCTACCAAGAGAGCTAGAATCCCCATTGAATAGCTATAAGGTTTCATGAGGAGATTAACAACATCATCAGACCATTTAAAGCCCCATGAGTTTGGTACAAAAGCAATCAAGATAAAGATACTTGAGAAGAGAATGACAGGCATACCAGCAATGAAACCATCACGAATGGCACGAAGATAGATATTACGAGATAGTTTCTCAAAGAAAGGCTTTCCTTTCTCGATAAAAGCAATTAGTTTGTTCATTACTTAACTCCTCTCTTGTAGAGTTCGATTAAATGGTGCATCAAATCTTTGAGCAAGATAGTTGTCATCAAGTGATCCTGACCGTGCATCATGGTTACACTATAGGCCAAATCTTCACCAGCTGCCTCCTTAGTCAAAAGGCTTGTTTGCGCGTGGTGTGCCTCAGCGATGCAACCACCAGCTTCCTCGACTAAGCTATCTGCTTTCGCAAAATCGCCAGCTTCAGCAGCCTTCAAGGCTTCCAATAGTTTTGAACGAGCATCGCCAGCATAGGCTACGATTTCAAAACCTAACAATGTTACTTCTTCTCTATTCATGATAGAATTCTCCTTATGTATTTTTAATTAAATTTTTATGACAATAAACGTTGGATATGTAGAACTAGATAAACTCGTTCACTTTTATACAAATCAAGACCCGTATGTTGCGTAATCACATCATAAATCTTGGAGCCGACCTCAAATGCCTTTGGATAGGATTGTTTGATATGGTCTTCCATATCCAGAAGCGATTGATTATCATCTCTGGAACGGTCTAAATAATCCAAAAAATAGTTGAGATGAATCATAAAGCGATCATAGAAATGGTTATTCTCTTTGGTTCGTTGAATAGCGTAACTTTTCAGCACTTCTTCAACATTCCTGAGGATTTCTTTCCTCTTATCTATCGACTCAACCACTTGAACTTCGTTCTCCCCTTCGGCATTGATGAAATGATAAGCGATCCGAATAATTTCGTCCTCAGGGAAATGATCTGTCAACTTCTGACGATAAATTTCAAAAGCTTCGTTTGCGATTTGAAAAGCAACAGGATACTTAGTAGAAATATCTGGCAGATTGCTATCCTTGTACCTTCCTTGTGTTAGAGCTTGGTAAGAACAGTAAATATGATCTGTCAAGGTCACATAGAGATATTCTTGAATCGGATAGTGATATTTCTTAGAAAGATTATCAATGATCTCGTAGGTTACTGTGATAAAATCAAGCGGAACATCTTTGAGGAGAGCCATAAAGTTCTCTCTGGACTCTTCTGTCTTCATCCGAAAGATTTTTTCAACTTGATCTTCAGCAATCAAATCCCCCTTCTTTTTCCCAAATGTAATCCCCTTACCAATCACAATCACTTCTTCTCCTTTATCATTTCTGACAAGCGAGACGTTGTGATTCATTGGGTTTAGAATTCGATACATGTCAACCTCCTTTTATATCTTAAAGGTATATGAGTACAAAAAATGACCACAAATGAACTAGAAAATCCTTTGATTTCTAATCCACCTGTGATCATGCCTAATATTACTTAGTAACACTCACCTTGTATTAACTTGTGATTTAAGTATAGCACAAGTAAGTTATTTTGTAAACCTTTACATGTAACTTTTTTTTAAAATTTTTTTAGATTCATGTTCCTAAACTAGGAGGAAGATTTTACACGCGTTCTTTCCATGAAGTCGCTGTTGTTTGAAGAACTTTGTTGAGTTCGTCAATGTTCTCAAAACCTGTTGTACGTAGCCATTCGCGAGCTGCTGCTTCACCGTCTTTGATGTAAGCTTCAACTGATCCAGCCCATGTTGCACGTCCACAAAGAACGCCGTTGAAGTTTGCGCCTGATTCGTGGGCAAAGACAAGAGTATCTTGGAAGAGTTTAGCTGATACACCAGCACTCAAGTAGATGTATGGCAAGTTAGTTGCTTCATCTTGTGCTTTGAAGAAGTCTGCAGCTTCTTCGCGAGTATGGACGATTTCACCATCACCAAAGCCTTCAACGTATTTGACGTTAACTGGAACTTCCACTTTCAAAACATCGATGTTGAAGCGTGGGTCTGAGAAGACCTTCATGGCACCGATAACCTTGTGCGGTTTCACTTTGGCATATTCTGCAGAACCTGCGTCAGCGATTTTTTCATCGTAAGCGAGGATTTCAAGGAAGAATGGAATATCTTCCGCCACACACTCTGAACCGATGCGTTCGATGTAGGCTTGTTTTTGTTGGTTGAGTTCGTCAGCGCTGTCTACGTCATAGTAAAGCAAGAATTTGACAGCGTCTGCGCCTTGTTCCTTGATGCGTTTTGCAGACCAAATATCCAAGCAGTCTGGTAAGCGTTTAGTGCTTGTTGTGTCGTAGCCAGTTTTCTCATAAGCAAGGAGAAGACCAGCATTTGGATCAAGCGCTTTTGTAGCTGGAAGACCATACTCAGGGTCGAGAAGCATAGATGATGCGTATTTGGTCAATTCATCTGCAACCAATACTTTAAGTTCTTCCATTTGAGCAACTGTTGGTTCTTCTGTTTGGTATTGAGCCATGAGGCGTTTCAAAGCACCCCGTTGGTCAAAGGCAAGAGCTGAGATAATGCTGTTCTCGTCAGAGAGTTTTTGCAAGCAAGCACGTTTATTTTCTGTTAAAACCATTTTATACCTCTTTTACTATTAATTGATCATATAAAGCTTGATAGTTGGCCATATTGACATGACCTGTCATCTTTTCTTGGGCATTGAGCATACCAAGGACATTGGCCTTGATGAGGAGTTCTTGATCAGATTCCTTATGAAGAAGACCTGATGAAATACCTGCAACAGTAGAATCTCCAGATCCGACAGGATTAACTACTTGAATTCTAGGAATATCTACCTTGTAGAAAGTATCACCGTGTTTTGCAAAAGCACCATTTGCACCAAGTGAAACGATAATCCACTCAATCCCTGCAAATAGAGGCTCTTGAAGAACTTCTTTTAATTCATCCAAATCCTCAGAAACTTCTTTCCCAAGAAGCTGAGACAATTCTTCGTTATTTGGTTTAATAACTGTTGGTTTATGTGGTGATTCAAGGACAGCCTGAAGAGCTGCACCTGAGCAGTCTAGAACAACTGGTTTTCCTGCGCGATTAGCAAGTTCTACTAAGCTCGCATAGTAGTCAACTGGAAGACCTGCTGGCAGGCTACCAGAGATAGCTACTACTTCCACAGTGTCAAGGAGATTTTCGAAATGAGCCAAGAAATCTTGCCCTTCTTGTTCCAATACTTCAGGCCCTTTCTCAAGAATTTCTGTTTGGTTGTCTCCGTGTAGAATAGCGATACAGTTACGAGTCTCTCCTTGAATCGAGAAGAAACGTTTACTTACCTTATCGTCAATGTTTTCTACTAGATAGTCACCGAGTTTGCCCCCAACTAGACCAGTAGCAGCAACAGAATCACCAAATTCTGAAAGAACTCGTGTGACATTGAGTCCTTTACCACCAGCTGTTTTGGTAACGTCCACCACACGGTTGACAGTGTCAATTTTCAATTCACCCAAAGGATAAGAAATATCAATGGATGGATTCATTGTGACTGTTAAAATCATGCGTCACCTCTTAGTCGTGGTATTCACCGCGATCCCATTTTTCAAGGAATTCTGTAAAGAAGTTTGCATCTGCTTGATGAGCATTGTGAGTTTCAACGTGTTCGATTTTAGCAATCAATTTTTTGTTTTCTTCAGACGGTTTGTATTCAGCTTTGATAAACGCTTCAATGATATCGCACATAAGCAATTCGCCAGTGATTTTACCACCAAAACCGATAACGTTGGCGTTCAATTGTTCTTTTGCATAAAGTGCTGTTGTCATATCACGAACCAAGGCAGAACGAACACCAGGAACTTTATTTACAGCGTTATTGATACCAACACCAGTACCACAGATACATACCCCAAGATCAGCTTGACCGCTTGTAACGGCTTCACCAACTTTTTTACCAAAAATTGGGTAGTGTGTTCGAGCATGATCGTAAGTACCAAAGTCAATGACTTCATGTCCTTTTGATTTCAAAAATTCTGAAACCGCCATTTTTTCATCTGTTACGATGTGGTCACATCCAATTGCAATTCTCATTTTTATCTTACCTTTCTTACTGTAATCTAATTAGCACATTTTGTTCAACATATCGACACGAATCTGGTGACGACCACCGTCGTATTTACCGTTAACAAAACCTTTAGCAATGTTTTTAGCCAATTCGTCACCAACAAGTTGTGCACCCATAGTGATCATACGTGAGTTGTTGTGTCCACGAGTCATATAAGCTGAACGTTCGTCAGATACTTCTGCAGCAACCATTCCTTTGATTTTAGTTGCGACCATGAATGGACCAGCACCATAGGCATCAATCACGATACCAAGATTTTGTTCTTCTTTGTTTACTTCTGCAGCAACAGCAAGAGTCACATCAACAAAGTCTTGACCTTCAGCTGTAACATCCACAACGTGGAAGTTTTCTTTTTCCAAGAAGTCTTTCACAACTTCTTTCAATCTCAAACCTGCAGCATCTGCACCGATAACAATAGACATATTGTTTACTCCTTTTTATTATTCTAGGCCAGTAAAGACTTTTATAGCTAGCAGTTTACCTACAAAAGACTTTCTAGCAGTTTATTGACAAATTTGATTGAATGAGATGAATAACACCTTATCCAAGTCCAGGAAATCAAGTTCCTAGAAATAATCTTTCTCCGCGAAAGAGAATATAACAAGTGATTATTTGTTTGTTACAAACATCATTTGTTTTTTACAAACATAATATACTCCTATTTTCAGAAAAAGTCAACAGTAAATGTTTGTTTTTGTGTTATATTTTTTAATCTAAAAGATTTCAATATCAAAACCAATTTGATCCACTTGACCGGGTTCCAAGAGACGAACGTTTTTCTTATCTTCTAAATGATCTCCTTCTTCAAGAGATGTTGACAATCCAGACCATGGTTCAAACGCGATGAAAGGTCCCTTATTCAAAGTTGACCAAATGATGAGATTTGAGAACTCTTGGAAGTGTACTTTTAATCCCTTCTCATGCTTGCGCGAACGAAGGGAAATTGTTCTGGATTGCAACTCATCCAAAGTCACTGCATCAACACTAAACAGATCGTAACTGAGGTCCACTTCCTTTTGTGAATCCAACCATGGACTTCTATCTTGGAAGTCTAAGAGTCCAGTTTCTGGGAAAGGACGTGGAACAGAGCAAGTCTCTTCTTTATCAAACTCTATATAGTAATCTTCATAAGTTTCGCCATCTAGCAGAGGACAATTAAATCCTGGATGTCCTCCTACAAAGAATGGCATTACTTTATTAGTTTCTCTATTGAAAACTTTGTATTGAGTACGGACAGTCTTGCCATTCACTAGATAAGTGATTTCAAGGCGGAAATGATAAGGGTAGTTCTGATAAGTATTCTCATCATCTTCGATAGCAAAAGTTACGCTGTTTTCTGTTTGTTCAACTAATTCAAATTCTTTTTTACGGACTAAACCATGACGCGGAATGGTTCCTTTCGTCTCCGTTCCATCTTCGTGGCTATAGAAGGCTGTATCCTCTCTCAAAGAGCCACAGATTGGAAATAGTACTGGAGCTTGTCCGCTCCAGTAAGTGGAATCTCCTTGCCACAGATACTCAATGCCATCTCGGTCCTTAATAGACGACAAGGCGCCACCTAAGGTTTTAAATTGAACCGTTAACTGGTCTGATTTTATTTCAATTACCATAATGTTCTCCAACTATTTTTAGATCTTTATATAAAAAACTAGGTTGCCACTCCCAATGTCGGAAATTGACAACCTAGTTTTCACAATTTACATTTTATAGGAGCGAATTATTTAGCATTTGCTGCGTATTCTTCGTTACGTTTGATCATTTGTTTTCTATACCAAGCAAAGATACCTACATAGAATACAAGGAAGGCCGCTGCACCAAGGATTGCTTTGATATCACCTGTTGTAGCATTACCAATTGCCCAACCAAATAGTTTTTCGATTGGTCCTTCAAGAGTTGAGTGAGTGATCAATTGAGTTTGGCTCACACCTTCTGGGAAGGCACCTACACCTTTAGCAAGTTCAGTTGCAAATGGAGCGATAAGAGTACCTGAAAGAAGGAAGAGTGGCAACAAGAGTGTTCCGAAGATGATCATACGGAGCAATTTACCACGAGTAACAACCAAGAGAGCTGGAGTTACACCCATAGCGATGATACCTGCAAGCGGCAAGATACCATTTCCGACGTTTGAAAGAAGCACTGCTTCTACTAGCATGATTGGAGCAAGTACGTTGGCACAAGCCCAGATTTCAGCACGACCAGCGATGAAAGGCCAGTCAAGACCGATGTTGAATTTACGTCCTTGAAGACGTTTAGTAGCAACGTTTGTGATACCTTGTGAAAGTGGTTCTACGGCTGCGATGAACCAAGATCCGATAAGTGAGAAGAGCTCCAAGCAGACACCGGCAGTCAAACCAAGGCTCAACCAACCTTTAATAACAAGTTCCCATTTATCGGCTCCTTCTACACCAGCAACTGGATGTGGAGTCCCCATCAAACCAATAACGATACCAAGGATGAAACCGATGAAGAATTTAGATCCCCAGAAACCGATTTTCTTGTTCAATTTTGCAGCGTCAAAGTCATATTTATCAAGACCTGGCAATACTTTATCGAAGATCTTATCCAAGACCATGATAACTGGGTTCATCATGTAGTTCATGTGAGTTGAAGTCATTGGTGATGAACTTGGTGCGTTAAGAAGGTCATCGAAAGTTGGTTTCATCAAGTCAGAGTTGATGATTTTCAAAACACCTACAAGGACAACTGCAGCAGTTGCGATGAAGAGTGAAACCCCTTGGCTTACACCGTTGTTGTCTGCGTACCATTTAATCAAAAGACCAGTGATTGACAAGTGCCAGATGTCAAAGATGTCGACGTCAAGTGTGTCCGTTTTCTTCATTGCAAGCATCACAACGTTGACAATCAACATTACAAGCAAGAAGTAAAGTGTCCAAGCAGATCCCCAAGTGATCGTAGCAAGTGGTGCCCAACCAACGTCAGTGATGTTCAATTGAATACCAGTATTTTCAACGAATTTCGCAAGAGATGCTGAGAAAGCTCCGTTGAGCATACCGATGATAGCACCGATACCAGTAAGAGCGATGGCAAGTTTGATACCACCTTCAAGCGCTTTGGAGAATTTCACTCCAAATAGTAAGGCCAATACTGTCAAGATGATCAGCATGATGATAGGACCACCCATTTCCAAGACTGGCTTGAAAATCTTATTGGCTAGTTCGATAATGACATCCATAATAGTTCCTCCCTTTATTTTTATGGAATCTTACAAAATAATAATTAACTTAGTCCGTGTTCTTTGATAGCTGCCTCAATATTGTCAAATACAGGAGCGCTCATTGCTGGAATACGGAACAAGATTGGTCCAGCTTCGATAACTGGAATACCTGGTTCAAAGCCAAGATCTGTTGCAGCGATTGGTGTAAAGATATCGTAGCCTTTCATAAGGTCTTCATTCACATCTTTTACCATAACTGCATCACAGTGAACATCGTAACCGCGATTTGCGAGTTCTTCTTCAAGAGCACTTTTAATTTGGTGACTTGAGTTAACACCTGCACCGCAGGCAGCGAGAATTTTAATCATTAGGATTTCCTCCGATTTTATTTTTTTAATAGGCAAGATTAAGCTGTTGCTTCAGCTATATAAGCATAAAGTTTTTCTGGTTCAGAAATTTTTGATAAATCTTCCAGATGGCTATTCCCTGTGAAAAAGTCCATCAACTGAGCCAGAATATTTGTTTGACTCGAACTTGAATTGTTAATGATAAAGAAGAGTAGAGATACTTCCACTTCCTTATCAGGAGCAATCATATTGTGAAAAGTTACTGGTTTTTCTAATCGAACAACCACCACTTTCTCAGCTAGATTGTGAACAATATCTGTATGAGGAATCGCTACATTTGGCAAGTCCTTTCCCAGAAATTCCATATCTAAGCCAGTTGGAAATGACTTTTCACGCGTGATCAAGGCTTCACGATAAGTTGGAGTCACTATTTCTCGTTTTTCCAACAGGGTTGCTACCTGATCAAAGAGTTGTTCTTGATTATCCGCTTCTAAGCAAAACACCAGGTTTTTGTCAAAGAAATGATCTAATCCCATAACAGTTTCCCTTCTTTCAATTAACTTTTACGTTATAAGTATAACACTATATGAAATCGTTGTCAATACTTTTTGTTTTATTTTGTTTCTTTTTTGTTGATTGTGTTTTGTTAATTAATTATAATCATTATCAAACAATCTTTTTAAATTCTATTTTCGTGCATTTCAAACAAAAAAAGACCAAAATGGGTCTTTCTGTTACTAATTTCTAATGTTATTTAGTTAATGGAAGATAAAATTTCTTCTAGCTTTTGATAGTCCTTGACACTATCGATTTCATAGATGCTATTGTCTTCTAATTCTTCAACATACACATCTAATTCTTTGATATTATCCTTAACCATGTTATCCCAATAGAGATCAACAAATTCGCCGCTTGCGTATGCTTTGTCAATAAAACCAACAATCTTTTCAGCAGTTGGAGCATCCCAGAATGATACGCCGCTCAGAATACGACCAGCCTTGCTATCAACGATGATGTCTTGAACTTTATAGTCATCACCATAAACCAAGAACCATTCATTCTCACAGTCTTCACGATAAACACTGAAATAGGTTGAACGTTTAAGATCGTCTCTAAACATATTTTTGAAAAGATAGTTATCCGCATCAATAACATAGCTGTTAGCTAAGTCTTCTTTAACGAGGTAAAGTGAGTAAAAGTTATTGTAATCGGCATACTTATCGTTAAAGACTAAACGAACACCATATTTTTCTTTTAGATAGGCAAATTGTTCTTTAAGGTAGCCGACAACGATGATAATCTCATCAATTCCTCGTTCTTTCAAAAATTCAATTTGGTATTCTACCAAAGGTTTTTGGTTGACCTTAACCAAGGCTTTAGGGGTATTTTCAGTCATAGGGCGCAGACGAGTTCCCAACCCCGCTGCCAAGATAATTGCTTTCACGCTATTCTCCTTTATTCTTTAATAATAATATAAACACCAGCCATGACAACAAGCGATGTAATAATGGTCACCATATCGAGTGGTGTACCTAAAAGCATTGCCGAGAACAATACTGTCCAAACGACATAGCTTACGTTCAAACCAGTTGCTTTTGCTGGTTGTAGCCGATTGATTGCAATGTAATAAGCCAAATAAGAAATCATATTACATGCTGCAAAGACTAACATCAAACCGAGCAATTGTCCATCTGCTACTTCTGCAAATGAATGATGAGAAAAGAGGACAATGACAAGGTATGACAAGAATGAGGTTACTTGACGGATTAATAGTGCTTCAATTTCACTTAATTCACTTTCCATGGCGTAGGAACTAAGAACACTCTCACTTCCCCAGGCGATGGCACAAACTAATGCACAAAGGATTCCGATATAAAAAGAATTAACCTGCTCAACTTTGTATGTCTGGGCAATAATACCAGCGATAATCAACAGAATACCAAACACAGTATTCCTAGATACCTTGTGTTTCAAAATGAAAAATGCTAGTAAAACAGAAACTGCTGGATAGATGGCTGATACTGAAGATGCAAGAGAACTACCGATATACTTAACCGCATAAAGATTGGCCTGCATTCCTATTGGTCCAGCTAGCAAGGCTCCGATAATAACACTGACATTTCGAATATTTAGAAAAATCGAGAGTCGAACTTTTCCTTCTTTTACCAAAAGAAAAGCTAACAAGATAAAGATACTCAAGAAATCATGAGCAGCCGCCACCACAAAGGGGGAAAGATTGGTAAAAATTGAAAAGATATAAGAACTAATTGTCAGACCTAGTCCCCAGAAGATACCCGAGAGCAGACCGAAAGAGACACCATTTTTATTCTTCATCCTAACCTCCATAATAAGTCAAACCTTCGACAGCTCTTTGGTAACGATTGACACCGTAATCTCCAAAATCAGCCCCTTGAGCTTCTTTGTACACTGTCCACAAACTCCAGATAGTATCTTGCAAAATTTTATAGATTCGAATCTTCTCGCGAGATACTGGAGTTTTGTCACTCTCATAGTAGGTTAGAAAATCTTCTTCTTCCTGATTTGTAAATTCAGACTCCAAAAAGAGAGCTGCCAAATCCCACATCGGGTCATTCATGGAAGAGTATTCCCAGTCGATCAAATACATGCGTCCTTGGGGTGACTCGATAAAGTTTTCTGGAACCAAATCGATATGACAAGACTTTCTGTCAACACCTAAGTCAGCCAACCTTTTCTCTAGTGAAAATACATCTTTTCTTACAGCTTCATAATTGGCGTAAGAGATATTTCCCTCAATCAGGGCTTCGTATTTTTTGATTTCTTCAAACGGAGCAAACTCTCCTCTTAGCTCTTTTCCTGAAGCATGAATGGTTTGTAAAATTGGTGCAATCTTTTCAAACTTGGTCTTGATTGATGTTGAATCAAGCGTTGTGGCAGAATCAATGTACTCATTTACCTTGATTCCTGACTCAATATCAAAAAGATAATTCTTGACATCAAGATTCAAATCTTTCAACAATTCAAGATTATATTTTTCATCTTGACGATTGATGAGCTTTTCAGTCCCTTTTCCGAAAAATTTAACGATATAAGGTTTGGAGGTTGTTTTAACCAAGTAGTTTTGGTTGGTCATGCCACCCAGTTGTTCAACACTGAGGACTTCCTCTTCTTCAGATAGCAAGGAAGAGATTTTTTCTTTGATGATTTTCTCCACAAATAACCTCCATCCCCTACACTTCCCACTTAAATACTGTTTTAAAAGCAGTATTTAGGTCTGTAGCAAAGACATGGTGAATGTCCTTGATTTCTCTCACCGGTTCTTCGATATAAAGGATATTTTTCAGACGATTCGCAAACTTCTTGACTTCCATCATTTGAATGGCCTTCTCAAAATCGACACGTCCAGAGCGAGACGAACCAACCAATAATAAACCTTTTTCTAAAGCATCTCGTGTATTGATATTGACCTTGTACTCGCTCACTCCCATCATGAGAATCGTTCCCTGAGGGCGAATGTAACGAATCAAATCATTGATAGCGGGACCTGTTCCATCGCCACCACAACATTCAAATCCATGATCAAAGGTCAGATCCTCGGGAATATTATCCGTGATGTAGCACTCTTTTGCAAAAGAGAAGAGTTCCAATTTTTCCCAATGACGACCAATGACGATAATCTCTGCTTCTGGTAGAGTGTAATTGATAATATTTGCAACCACAAAGGCCAAACTACCATCTCCGATAACAGCTATACGCTCTCGTTTGCTGTGGGCAAGATTTAAGAAACGATTCATAGCATGCATACCAACACTTACAAACTCAGTAATTGCTGCAACTGTATCTTCGATATCATTATAAGATACAACTCGGTCTTTTGGAAGAGAGACAAATTCTCGCATAAAGCCATCATAACCACTAGATAGGAAGTAGGTCCCTGTCATGTAGTTCTCGTAGAACTCCTTGTCACTCTGCATAGGCGGTTGATTGGGAATCATAACTACCTTTTGACCGACTTCATAAGTCCCAGTTGGATCTGAAATAACAGTTCCACAAGACTCGTGAATCATAGCCATAGGAAGTTTTTTAGCCAATATCTTTGGATCACGTTTCCCTTGATAGTAACGTTGATCCGCATGACAAACCGCCATATAATTTGGACGAATCAGGATATGATTCTCCTGATCAATGTCCTCTTCTTGGTATTTTACATTGATAAACTTTGGTTTGGTCAGTTGATAAATTTGATTAATCATAGCCTTAGTCTTTCTCAATCATGCTTTTCGCGATTTTCAAGTCTGTCACAGTTGTGATTTTAAGGTTTGAATATTCCCCTTTAGCTAGGGCAACGTCTTTCCCTTTGATAACAAAAATCTTACATGCATCCGTCAGGATTTCCTTTTCTTTATCAGATAGGGAACCATACAAATCCATGAAATCCTTGCAGCGGAAGGTTTGAGGTGTTTGACCTTGATAAAGGTGAGCACGATTTGGAATATCCGTGATAAACTGGCCATTAGTGCTTTCAACAATGGTATCAACTGCTTCTACTACTGTGTCAACTGCATCATGATTTTGGGCGAGTTTGATATTGTCCTGAATCATGCGAAGTGTAATAAAAGGACGAACAGAGTCGTGGGTAATCACGATATCTTCTTGAGTGATTGGACGGTAGGCCTCAATGGCTTCTATAATCTTCTCGATACTAGTATTACGATCAGCACCACCCTTGGTAATGATGATACGGTCCTTGTGGAGAGAAAGATACTTTTCAACCAAGTCCTCAGCATGAGAGACCCAATCTCCATGAACTCCAACTACAATTTTTTCAATACTTGGTTCCAAAACAAATTTTTCGATTGTGTGGATCAAAATAGGTCGATCACCCAACTCCAAGAATTGTTTTGGTAAATTACTGATTCCCATGCGTGTGCCAGTTCCTCCGGCTAGGATTCCTGCATAGATCATTTATATTCTCCTTTGTTTATTCTAAAAAACTCATTACCATCTATTATATCACAATCTGCCTCTATCATGAAGAAAAGACAGAAAACTATCTATTTGAGAAATAAAATTAGATTTCCCTCTATATTTTTTACTTAACATTCGGTTAATATAGAGTTCTTTAGAGTATAATACAAACCTTAAAGAAAACTTAAAATCACTTTTAAGAATACAATAAAAAGCTAGGAAACTGT
Source organism: Streptococcus oralis (assembly GCF_023110435.1). Lineage (GTDB taxonomy): Bacteria > Bacillota > Bacilli > Lactobacillales > Streptococcaceae > Streptococcus > Streptococcus oralis_CF. The sequence continues at coordinate 544,472 of NZ_JALDWB010000001.1, read as the reverse complement.
TCAAATTTGCCTGGACAGCTACAGTTCCTAACTTTCTTGTTTTTATGTATGATGATGGAATAGATTATTTTTCCTGTTCTTGGTCACTAAGTCCTTTAACTGCCTTTTTAAACTCAGACAGCATTTTACCGATTGATTCACCAAGTTCTGGTAAACGTTTTGGTCCAAAGATTAAGAGTGCACCTAGAACGATGATAATCAATCCTGGAGCACCGATATCACGTAAGATTCCCATTCTTTTCTCCTTTCATTTTTTTCTTTATTATCCTCTTGCTAATTGCAATACTAAGCTCATAGAGCGAGATTAAAGGAACAGTCATAGCTAGATCGCTAATAAAATCAGCAGGTGTCAAAATAACAGCTAGTACCAATAAAATAAAGTAGGCATAACGTCTATAGGTAACTAAGAGCCCTGGTCCAATCAAGCCAATCGACGTCAAAAAAGCGATGATGACAGGCAATTCAAAGATGAAACCCAAGGGTAGGGTTGTTTGAAAAACAAAGGCTAAGTAGTTCTGCGCTGTTAATTGAGTTTCAAATAATCCTTCCCCAAGTCCTAAAAGCACTTGAAGTAAGGCAGGCGTTACAAAGTAGAATCCAAAGGCTAGTCCAAGTAGAAAGCAAATAAAACTAGCTGGAATATAGGCAAAGATTGCTCTTGCTTCTTCTGTTTTCAATCCTGGTTTGATAAAACTCCAAATCTGATAAACTGTAAAAGGTAGCGTAATGGTAAAGGACATCAGACTCGCCAAGCGCAAATAAATCCACAGAATGTCATTTGGACCTAGTACAATCAACTTTTGATTAAAGGACTGAGTCAGATAGTAATAAAGCTGATCAGCAAACAATAAAGCTCCGCAGAAAACTATAGAAAAGCAGGCTATAACAGCAATGAATCTCTTTCTAAATTCTACCAGATGTTCAACGATTGTCAATTCTTTTGTATCCATCTACTTCTCACCCTGTCTCAATGTGACAACCAAAACAATTATCAAAAAGACTAGCTGACTTCCTAAACCTTCCCAACTTGGATAGATGCCCAAGAGGTCGATAGTTGGAAAACTTGATAGCAGGTGATTGGGTGCCATATTGGTCAGCTGGAGAGCATGTACGCTAACACCTAGCATCTTGAAGGCAAGAGCATAAATCATCCACGTCAGTAGGAAGAAAACCTTATGAGGTAGGAAGAATTGACTAGCCTTGTTCATCAGAAATGCAATAATCAGCAAGACTAACAAAGCTAGAGAAATACCTAGGATAAACTCAAAACGAGATATTCTCGGTAAAATCCCTACGTAAAATAGAATGGTCTCTGCTCCTTCACGGAAAACAGCTAGAAAACTAAGAGCAAACATGGAAATGAATGAACCTGTCTTGGTCACAGTTTTCATTTGATTATCCATAAAATCATTCCATTTTTTGACCGAGGATTTACTGTGAAGCCAGATACCAATCAAAATCATCATAACGACTGCGAAAATACCAACAGCTCCTTCGATGATTTCTCGATTGGCCCCTGATGTTACTGCAGGAAAGGCGATTTGTAGTATAAATGCAATCACTAGACTAGTAGCTATTCCTGATAGTGCTCCACCGTATACCCACTTGAGTCCTTTGCGCATCTTGGCTGCTTTTAGTGTTGTGACCAAGGCCATGACGATTAAGAGGGACTCTACTCCTTCTCGTAGGAGAATGAGCATAGCATCAAAAGCATTGTAGTTTGCGCTAGTGTCAATTTGAGATAAATCAGCAATCAGTTTTTCTAATTTTTCTTGATATTCCTTCTCACTTCCCTTGACCATGATTACAGGACTTTCGCTTTCGACTCGGGTGTAGAGGGAAGGATTGGTCGTACTAACAGAACCTTCAACAGTTGGCCATATAGTAATAAACTCTTTCATGGTAGCCGTCCCTGCCGTTGGGTTTCCAGCTTTAAATTCTTCCAAGGCTTTTTTGAGAAGCTCAATGCCATCTTTGAGACTTAGATTGGAGGAACTTGTCGCCACTTCTTTGCCAGCTACGAAATTATCAATGGCAGTTTTTAAGTCATTAAAAGAAGACTGGATAGCATCATAATCTGTCGGCTCCATTTCAATACTACTGCGTAAGAAAGAGATAGCAGTTTCTACTTGACCGTAATGAGTTGTACTGTTGTCGCGGACGACACTTTCATTGAGTGTCCAAGTTGAATTCATCTTTTTATAGGCTTCTCGGACTTGCTCTATGTTTTTGGAAGAAATTGCCTTATCCAAAGTCTCAAAACGTGGTCTTAAGCGACTGACAAGCTTTTCCTTTTCAGCATCAAGATCTACTGGATTTTGCTCTTTTTCAAAAGCTAGAAGGGCAGAGGAGATCTGTGTCAGATTTTCTTCACTAATCTCCCCTGACAGAGCAAGTTTCTCCTTGACAACCTTTCCAGTATCCGAATCAGCATGTTCTACTTTTTCAAAATCCGTCGCCATTTCTCTAACTAGGGCCTTGGCTTCTTCCTGATTTCCATTTTTTACAGCCTGAGAGGCATCGGTAATCTTTACAAAATAGGAACTCAGACTTTCCTTAGCACTAACAGGAGAAATAGCTAACAAGAGAAAAAACAAAGTCAAAAAACAAATACTAGTCTTCCAATAATTTCTGACCAATATAGCCTCCTTTCTCTACTCCACCAAAGCAGGCAAAAAGACCGCTACCAATGTGGGTTACATACTCATTCATCTTGTCTGTAGCTCCGAGGTTGGTTTGAACCTTGACAAAATGATCAGGATCCTTTTGGAAAGAGATAAAGAGTAAGCCTGTGTCAAATTGTCCAGTCTTTTCATCAATACCATCTGAGTATGAATAGGATCGTCGTAAGAGTGGCTTATCTACCTCTTTGGCTAAACGAACATGCGAATCATCTGGTAAAAGACTCAAATCCACTTCATCAAACTCATTCTTCTTACCAAAGGGAGCGCCACTTTCTTTGTAGCGACCAAAGGTATTTTCTTGCTCTTCAAGATTGGTTCGATCCCAGGTATCGAGAAACATCTGGATGCGACGAACGGCCATATAGGAGCCATTTTCCATCCAATCCTTGCTGTCAGCCCAGACAACACGATCAAAATCCTTCTCTTTGGTTACATTAGCAGTTCCATCCTTGAAACCAAAAAGGTTACGTGGTGTCTCAAGACGATCTCCAATAGCAGCAAATCCAGATTGGCTCCAACGGAGAATCACCGCATTTCTCCCTTTACGGATAAGGTTGCGAATAGCATGAAAAGCAACTTGCTCGTCATCTGCACAGGCTTGGATAACAATATCTCCCCCAGTATATTTTTCACGTAGTTGCTCTTTTGGGAAGGGAGGTAAATCCTTAAAAAGTTGAGGACGTTTTTGCTCTAATTTCATCTTTTTTAGGAAACTAGCAGACACACCAAAAGTCAGCGTTAAACGATGAGGATTTAGCCCCACGGTTTCTCCAGTGTCACTAGGTGGCAAGAGAGCATTCTGACCATCTTTTTTGACCAATTCTCCTTCTACCAACTTGCTACTATAATCTGTCCAATCCTTAAAAAGCTGGATAATCTTATCTTTATCTATCGTATGCAAATCTAGGACAACAAAATAGATATTCTTCTGCATAGGGGTCGTGATACCCGCTTGGTGTTTCCCATAAAAGTCAATTTTTTCATTACCGTACGAGATTTTTTCCTGTTTGTCTAGCTTAGGCGCTAAAAAAGCGGAGGCACCAGAGAGACCAAGTGCTAGACCAGCACCTCCAATACCCGCTTTTTTTAGAAATTCTCGACGGTCCATTTTTTTCTCAAAAAACTTTTCGTCTTTCTTAGTCATACTGCCTATTCTCCATCAAGAAATTTGCCCATTTGTGATAGAGGTTCACCAAGTTTCGTCACGGCTTCAGCCAATTCTTTGGTGTCTTCTTTTGTTAAGTCTGTATAGAGTTTGTAGTGCTCCTTGTCTGTCATATGTTTGTTCAACAAGCTATTAACAGATTTGAAATCAGCTTCTAATTCTTTAACTAGGTCAGCATCTGATTTTTCTAGTAAAGGTTTAAAGAGTTGGAATATCTTTTCAGCTCCCTCGATATTAGCGCGGAAGTCGTACAAATCAGTATGAGAATAAATTTCTTCTTCACCTGTAATCTTGCTTGTCGCTACTTCATTAAGCAAGTCAACTGCCCCTGTCAACATAATCTTGTGATCGACTTCAACAGTCGCTACCTTAGCCTTCAACTCTTTGATATCGTTGACTAATTGTTCCCCATAACTTTCAGTTCCTTTAGTTGTGTTTTCTTCCCAGAGGATTCGTTCGATACGGTGGAAACCAGACCAACCTTCCTCAGTCTTATTTTCATCCACATAGTCTGCTAGACGAAAGTCAATCTTAACATCTGACTCACCAAAACTCTCAGCGATTGGTTCGGAACGTTCATAAGCCATACGAACAAGTGGATAAGCTTTCTTGGCTTCCTCCAATTTTCCGTCTTTTAAAAGCTGGACAAATCCTTCTGTATCCGTTAAAAGCTTATCAATTTGTCCTTGAACAAAAGTCTTATAATCTGCGGTTGCCTTATCAAGTAATTTCTGTTTATCATCTGATAAAGCTGTCACCTTAGAGGAATCATTTGTCTCGGTTGATTTTTCAAAACGGACTGCACATGCTGTCAATAGCAAAGCAGAAGATAAAAGGACAACACCTAGTTTTTCATTATTTACTCCTATTGGTTCAGGAAGCCTGAATTTATTTTACGTTCCATTATAACATCCTTTCCTTAATTTTTTAATAAATTGTCAGAAAATTTAATATTTGAGAATTTGAAGTAGCATTTTCCAGTAAAATTAGAAAGGACTTAAAAATTAGAATCGTAGAACTTTTTTCAGATAGTTTAAAAAGATTGTTTTCCCCTACTCTTTTCTCTATAATGGAGAGAAAGGAGATGACTATGACAGAATTGAAACATGAAATTGATGCAAACTTTGCAGGGCGACTCAATATCCTGCGTGCAGGTGTTCTCGGTGCCAATGATGGGATTATTTCCATCGCTGGAGTCGTTATCGGTGTTGCTAGTGCGACGAGCAATATCTGGATTATCTTTTTATCAGGATTGGCGGCTATCCTCGCTGGTGCTTTTTCTATGGCAGGTGGCGAATATGTCTCTGTATCCACTCAGAAAGACACGGAAGAAGCCGCTGTTGCTAGAGAACAGTTGCTCTTGAATAAGGACATCGAATCTGCAAAACAATCCCTCTATGCTGCTTATCTTCAAAACGGTGAGTGTGAAACATCCGCCCAACTCTTGACCAACAAGGCCTTTTTGAAAAATCCACTCAAAGCCTTGGTCGAAGAAAAGTATGGAATCGAGTATGAAGAGTTTACCAATCCTTGGCATGCTGCTATCTCTAGCTTTATCGCCTTTGTACTGGGAAGTCTTCCTCCTATGCTTTCCATTATCGTCTTTCCAAGTGACTATCGTATTCCAGCCACTGTTCTTATCGTAGCCCTTTCCCTTCTCATTACGGGCTATACCAGTGCTAAACTAGGCAAGGCTCCTACGAAAACTGCTATGATCCGTAACCTCTGTATAGGACTTCTGACCATGGGAGTAACTTACCTATTTGGACAACTCTTTAGTATCTAAGATAAAAGAAATACCTCGACAACGAACTGCACCCCAAAAGTTAGACAGAAAAAATCTAACTTTTAGGGTGCAGTTCATAATGTGTTTTTTTCTAATAACGTTTTGACGTCTTCTAAGATTTTGTAACATTACCAGAAAAGATCAGCCGCCTGAATAGTTGAAAGTTATTTACTTTATTTGCAATTATTTTAATCAATAACATCAATCATTAAAAGTGAGAGTATTTTCAATAATATCAAAGCGATTACTATTATAAGAGATAAACGCTTAAGCGGAAGCTACTCTATTAACCAACCTTGCCCCTTAGAAAATTATTCTCATTTTCTAAGAGCCACTGACTATAAAGTTCTTGATATCGTTTCTCTTCGTTATCACTGTAACCTTTAAAAAGAACTTTATCAATATTTTCTTTATTAAAATATAAAATTTGTTCAGCGTCAAGCCCCACTGGGTATATGCATCCTGAATAATCAAAAATTACTTTTTCTCCATCATTGTCAATGAAAGCTCCCCGATTAAGAATCATAATTTTACGGGTTCCATCTTTTAAATAAACAATACTTCCAATAGGTAACATAATCTTTTCTTCCTTTCGGTATTTAATTAATAACTTTATTTTTTTAACAAATTCTCTATTGTATGACAAATATATCTACGGATTTTTGCTAAAATGACATTTTAATTCTGCTATGGGTTATGATATAACTTCAACTATCTCATATTCCCGTTCATCTCCAGGTGCAAAAGCAACATTTATAGTTGCTAGAAAAATGAACATTGTTAAAATCATTATCAAAAGCATGGCAACATTTTTTATATAAATAAAAGCTAAGGCAAATATAAGAGCTAAAGCAAAAAAACATAGTCGCAATAGAAGCATTTTTACGTAAAAACGCAATGAATTTACTGGTTTTATTTTATAAAAAATAGATTGCTCCAATGATCTATTGAGTAATTTTTCTAAACTTTTTTTCTTTTTAGAATATAAAAGCTGAAGCAAACTAAAAGACAATAATAAACCAATAACTACTAAAAGCAAACTAGTTACTATCGAAAAATTCACATAAAAGTTGGCAAATAAATCAATATGATTCATACGAGCCCAGGCATTCACAAAAACTGCCAATCCTGCAGCTAATGATGTTGGAAGGATAAATTTGCTCGCCTTAGAGTTTTTTTCTTCGATTTTAAAAAGTTCTTCATCTGAGATAGCATAAACTTTCTGATAAAAATACCAGTTTAAAGGCAAACAGAAATATCCGAGAAAATGTTTAGGAGATCTATCTAATAGATACTGTTTCCCCTGATAATGAAATAATAGGTATCGAAAATTCCCTTTATAATATAATTTTATTTTTTGCATTTTAATCCTTACTAATCTAAGAAAACATGAGTTTTCCCAAGCTATGAGGAGTATCTTGATATCGGCTACATCTTATTTTAGTATTTTATCATTTATTTTATATAAGTGATGGCTTTCAGTTCCAAATGCAACATTAGAAGCCGACAAATATAGAAAGATGATTGCATTGGCCATTAAGCCAAAAAGTAAGTTACCTGAGTAGAAATAATACATTGACATAAAAAATGCTAGCCCACCAATAACCACTATAAATCCTAGCAATTGTTTAAAGTCAATTTTTATTGGCGTGATTTTATAGTATTGTAAATGCCTAAGTTCGCGTCCTAGTACGGAAGTCATCCTTCTTTTCCGAGAATAGTAACATAATTCAACCAGAACATATGTTAAAAGAAAAGTCATTAAAAAAAGTGCCACTTTCGTAAAACTTGAAAGATTCGTTTCAAAATACTTAGTGATATCAATCTTGTTAACCCGTAACCAATTATATAAAAAGATACTCAGCCCAGCACCGAGAGAAGCTGAAACAGTGAGTTTTGTAGCACGTCCATTTTTTTCTTTTATTTTACAGTACTCATCCGATGTAATGGGATACACATGTTGAAAGAAAAGCCAATTTATAGGTGGAAAAAGATATCCTATCAAATGACATGGTCTTCTATCAAGTAGATAGTATTGATGATTGAATTCAAATACTAAATAACGAAAATTTCCATAAGTAAAACGAATTTTTTCCATCATTTCTCATTAGTCAAAGGGGTTAAGGGCACTTAGCCCACCTGAAATGGCATTTCCTACATCACTTACCACCTCACTGGCCCAATTTTTTGCACTTTCAACACTATTTGATATTGCCTGACCAACATTTTTCCCTACATCATCCAAAAATGCCCCTGTAGCGTCTAAACCATCTTTAAGCCCTAAAAAGTTATTTTCATAGGCTTTATTAAACAACCAAGTAACTCCAACTCCAATAGCAAATGATGCAGTCGCTACACCAACAGCAGCCCAACCAACAGGATTACTTCCCAAAAATGCTCCTAAAGCTACTGTAGTTAGCTTCGCAGCTCCAAAACCAATCCCTGTTGACAAACCATTATGCACAACTGCCTGACCAATATTTTTATCTTTGTTAACAATATCATCATACATTCCAAGACCAAAGCCAATTCCCATTAAGGAACGGCCACCCCATTTGCCCCAGTTCGCTATATTTGTACCTTTTTGAACCAAAGCTTGACCTATACCATTTTGTTTAACTAAAACAAATGAAGTTGAGGCTCCGTTTAAAGCAAAAGTACTAGGACCTTTAATTCCTTCTAAAATAGTAGCTAAACCACCAAAACGTTGAATTCCTAATCCAAGTTGCTCAATTGCGGTTGCAAGTAAGTCAAACTGCGTGCTATTTTTATCATAATTCTCTCGAACTAACTCTAATGCACTTTTTAATTGCTGAATCAACTCAGGTGAAACTAACTCTTCTGGATGGTACTGAGCATAGGAAAGTAAAGCTTCAATGTCCTCTATTGTTAATCCCTCTCCTGATTTCAACTTTTCTTTATCAAATCGTCTTCCCCAAGACTCGTGAATCTGTTTAACCCACATCAATTCCTCTTGAGATGGAATTACAAATGTTTTTGTTTCTTCATTCCAAGAGTTTTTTGCTTGAGATAACCCTTGCCTTACTGCTTGATAAAGACCATCTATATTTGAAAAAAGACCTGATGATGAACTATGAAACGTCAAAAGTTTTTGAAGCTTCTCCTCCAATTTTTGTTTGACTTTCTGTTGGATCTCAATATGTTCTGTTAAACTATTAATAAAAAAATAATCTGGTTGTTCCACACGATATTCCATATTTCGTAGTTTCTGATAGTAAACAATATTTTTATGTGCTTGCGCAATTTTTTGACGCAACTCATCTTCTTTTAAGCTTACACTATCCACCTCACTAATGAATTTATTCGGAAGACTCAATGTTGCTTTTTCTATTTCCTCATTTAACAAAATGCAGGCTTTCGTTAATGGAATCAATAATTGGCTACAATAAACTTTTGCAGAATCATAGGCTAAGCCAGATAAATCTCCACTATTTGATGAAAAATCATTAAGAGCCTTATGTAAAGATTGATAAGCTTGATTTTGATTCTGTAGTGCTCTTGATGTACTACTAGCTTGATTCTTGGATTTCCATAAATACATATCAACACCCATTTTTTTCTCTCACCTCTCTTTCTAATTGTTTCAATTGTTCTTTATCAACTTCTAATAGTTTTTGTGACTGTTTAAGGGACTCTTCCTGTTCTTGAAAATAGGTTTGAAGTTTTTGCGATGCCTGACGATGTTGTGATTCTAAATCTTTAAAATAATAACTATCGTCAGATTGACTCATCAACTCTGCAACCTCACTAAAAAAGAATTTACTTTTTTTAGTAAGGTTCTCATATTCATCTCGTACGATATATAGGTGATGTTTCTTTGCTTTTAGAGATTCTTCTCTTTGTTTGAGTGATAACTCTAAATTAATGATATCACGATTAACCATTTAACGTAAACCTCGTGCTAGCATCTTCAATGCGTGACAATTGGTTTGCTACTTTCTGATCCATAGCATGAAAAGCTGTAGATAGATTATGAATATTCGTTGACATTGCTGATATTACATTAGCCATTTGACTCGCAGTAGTTTGCGCTAAATCAATTGCAGAGGAAGCTTTTGCATTCCCCGCTATAGTTGTCTGATTATCTTTTTCAATCGCTATACGATTAGCGAGACTTTCTGTAGATTTTGCAATCGCCGTTGCTCTTTGAACAGCTAAAGATGTTACACTTTTTATTTCACTCATTATCAGGTTCCTCTAAAATATTTAACTATCATGATTATATCATAAAAAATTTAAAAAATATTGTAATATTCTCCAAATATGAGTGAATACGACATATGAGTGAATACGACCTCAATATTTTGAAATAGGCAATTTATTGTGATTTCAACTAGAGCTTGCAGTTTTTTAAAAAATAAGAAAGCAATGATTAACTATATTTTTCTATAACAAATAAATTAAAATCAAACTAAAAGGACTTAGCCCTGTACAATACAGAACTAAGTCCTTCACTTAAATTATTTGTCTAACTTTTTGGGGTCAGTACAAATTGAGGTATCTTTTTTACATTTGTACAATCTTGCGATAGCTTCTTAAGGTAATCATAAAGATCAAAACGTAGACGATGAGGAAGATGGTACAAATGGACAGAGTGACGGTCAACATCATGGTCGCATCCAGCACGCCAATGACTTTTAGGATGAGGCTAAGCATATGATAGGCAAAGGCAAGGTGTAGGAAGGCAAATAGCAATGGAAGGAAGAAAACAGTTAGGACCTGTTTGTTGATAGTTTTCTTGATTTGCTTTTGATCGAGTCCGACCTTTTGCAAAATGATAAAGCGTTCACGGTCTTCATAGCCTTCAGAGATTTGTTTGTAGTAGATAACGAGAACAGTTCCCACCATAAAGATGATAGAGAGGAAAATACCGATAAAGAAAACTCCACCAAAGAGAGCACTCACCTGCGCACTGCTATCAGCCAGATTGCTTCCGTAAACATAGCTTCCTTCTTTGTTTAATTCTCTATTAAAGTTGTTGACGAATTTTGAATAGTCATCTGCAATTTTAAGCTGCTCTTCCTCGCTAGCCGTTACGTTCATACCACCATAGTATTGATTAAAGATGGAAGAATTAGGATACTGGTCAAGAAAGGCTTTCAAGTCAGGAACAACCAGATAGTTATAGTCTGAAGTTAGAACATTGTACTGATTTGGGACATGTTCAAGAATAAAATCTTTTTTGATTTCTTCCTTTATTGTATAGGTCTGGTCATTTAGAGTCAGTTCTTTCTGTCCTTGAAGTTCTTTGTTTTTAGTAAACAATCCGACTTCCTTACCTGAAAGTGCAAGTTTTTGCCCCGTCATATTCTCGTAATCTTTTTGGTCAAAGACCATAAAAATAGTTTTCGGTTGAACACGATTTTGACCTTTCTCAAAAATTGTCAATTTCGTACCTTCTTGATTTGCTACACCAAAGTTACTGTATGTAAGGACTTCTTTCTTTGTGACAGTCAATCCCTTATCGCTAGCATACTGGCTCAAGAGTTTTTCGATGTCTTCTTTTTCAACATTCTGCCCTGTAATCCCAAAATCATGCGGATTCATGACTTTCTTGAAAGTTTCTGAAGCCTTGAAGACGCTCGTTGTAGCAGACATAGTCACCAAGACCATAGTTGAGAGAATAGCAATCGTCGCCAGACCAACCGCATTTTTCTTCATACGGAAAATGAGATTGGATACGGAAATCATGTTGTTGGGTTGGTAATAATAACGCTTGTTTTTCTTTAAGATTTGTAAGAAGACTGTAATCCCTGCATTGAAGAGAAGATAAGTTCCCAAAATTACCAACAAGACTGCTACGAAGAAAATCAGAACAGCAGAAAGTGGGTTTTCAACTGTAACTGCTAGGTAGTAACCAGTTGCTAGACTAATCAAACCTAGTATAGTTTGAAGACCTAAGAAACGTCCTTTTTTCTCACCACTGGCCTTCTCACGAGAGAGCTGAAGGGCATTCATGCGTGCGATACGAAAGGCATTGATAAAAATTAGACCTAGGAAGATAGCTCCAAAGACGATGAGAACTAGGATAAAGACAATTGGTTGGAAAGTCGAAACGAGCTCCACTTTCATCTTCATCAACTTCAGAAGAAGGGCAAAGATTAGCTTATCAAAGAGAGCTCCTAGGCCGAGACCAGCTGTCAAGGTTAAGGAACCAAAAATAAGAAGCTCCTTAAAAACCATGCTGATCAAATGGCGTTTTTCTAATCCTAACATGCCATAAATCCCTAGTTCTTTGGAACGGTTTTTCATGACAAAACTATTAGCATAAAGGACAATAATTCCAGAAGCGATAGTAACAACCACCATACCGAGAGCGAGGGTCATAGAGATAGTTTCTCCCCCTCGGATCTTGCCAATGTTAGGGTTAAGTGACAGTGAGTAAAAGAGATAGGTGATGGTCACAGCTAAGAGAACAGCTAAAGCAAAGGGATAGTAGAGTTTGCGGTTTTTAATCAAGTTAGATACCGCTAACTTATTGGTTAATCGGAACATACTAATTCACCTCGCTTGCCATGACTGTCAAGGTATCAGAGATTTCTTGGAACATTTGACGTTCTGTCTTGTCTCCACGGTAGATTTGGTTGTAAAGAATGCCGTCCTTGATAAAGAGAACGCGCTTGGCCCTACTGGCTGCCGCTGTTGAGTGGGTCACCATGAGAATGGTTTGCCCTCGCTCATTGATTTCATCAAATACATCAAGTAAGGCTGCAGATGACTTGGAGTCAAGGGCTCCTGTTGGCTCATCCGCAAGGAGAATTTCAGGTTCAGTGATGATGGCACGTGCTACTGCTACCCGCTGTTTTTGACCACCTGAAATCTCGTAAGGGTACTTCTCTTGCAATTGGTTGATGCCTAAATTTTCAGCGGTTACTACCAATTTCTTCATCATCTCTGTGATAGGTTTTCGTGATAACACTAACGGAAGCAAGATATTGTCCTTAACAGACAAGGTATCTAGCAAGTTAAAGTCTTGGAAGACAAATCCCAACTTCTCACGACGAAAACTTGAAGCCTGTGAATTTTTAATAGTGGCCGTGTCTGTTCCGTTTAAGTAAACCTGACCGCGAGTTGGTTTATCCAGCATAGCTAGAATGTTGAGCAGGGTTGATTTCCCAGAACCAGACTCCCCCATGATGGCAACATAGTCACCCTTTTCCACGGTAAAGTGAATATCCTTGAGGGCCTCTACTTGGTTGCCTTGGAAACGAGTTTTATAAATTTTTTGAACATGTTTTACATCTAAAAGTGTCATGATTTTCTCCTTCTTAATATCCCATCATTTGAAACTGTGCTTGCATCATAGCGCATCCCAGTTGAACACGCTCGATATCTTTTTGACTTGGTTTTCTTGTTTTCTTTTGTAAAATTCTTTTCATGGTTTTGCTCCTTTGTTCTTTATGAGTCTAGTTTATCGCAAAAAAAGAGGTCTTGCCATAACCTAACCTTACAAAAGAGACTTTAATCTTACATTTTTGTAAGATTGAGGAATTTTTTTGAAAATGGCTACTATAAGAAGTCCTGTCATTGCTTGTTTTATTCTTAAAAAAATAGTAAAATTAAGTTATGAAAAGGCTTTCTTTAACATCTTGTAAAATAATTGGCTTTCTGCTAATTATTTTTAAAGGTGCTAAACTATCATTCGTATCACTGCTATAAGGAGGGAGGTTCAGCTCCCTCTTTTTTAGAAAGAGGTTCCTATGAAACGTGTTTTTCTCTTCATCAGCAATCTTCTTTTAACTTTCTTCCTCATTGCCACTCTGTCCTTTTGGAAAGAAGCTCTTCCTCAACGCCTATTTCCAGGTGTGGCTGTACTCAGTGGTCAAGTCGATTATACTACCCTCAAACAAGAATTAGACAGCCTTGCTAGGAAACATAATAGTCTCATCGCAAGAACTATTTGGGAAGTAGATAGTGATGGAAAATCAAGAACTCTCTACGAAGCTTTTGGAGATGGGCAACTCCCAGACTGGATGCCTCCAGCAAGTCAAGAAAGCATTCACAAGAGCGATCTTCTCAACAACTACAATATTATCAGCGGATCCCTAACTAGTCAAGAATTGGCTACTCATCTGAAAGAACTTGGACTAGAAAAAGCGAATGCATTTGAAAATGACAGAGTATCCTTCGTACTGGCCATCTTTACCCAACCTGATCAGCTCATCAGTATGTTAATCTTTTTGCTGACTTTCTTAGCTTTAATTGTTATCGGTCAGATTCAATCTCTTTCTCAGTCAGGGATTAGATTGATTTCTGGAGAGCGGCTGAGCTATCTCTTCTTTCGTTCTCTCGCAAGAGACGGACTTGATATCCTTCTTTTTGGTCTACCTGCTTTGCTGATAGCATGTATCTTGCTCATTTCCTTGGGATATCCTTATGAAGTTCAGACTTTTCTAGGAATACTTTTTATTCTTTACAATAGCCTACTTCTCTTACTTAGTCTTCTAATTGCCTTTCTTTTTACCATTTCTTTAAAAAAAGTCCATCTCCTCTCTATCATCAAAGGAAAATTACCAATCAAGTCTATTCTACGCATTCTCTACTTTGGTCAGGTACTTGCCATTCTACTGGTTATTGTAGGATTTGGACGTATGTCTACTTACTATCATATACTTGAGAAAAATGAGGCTGGACAAGCTACTTGGGAACAACGCTCCAATGTTGTTACTCTTAAAACAGGGCGTTCCAGTCAGATGAAAAATTTAGATGAACTGCAGACAAATGCTGATAAATGGTTTGACTTTATTCAATATTCTTTAGAAAATGGAAATGCCTTTCTAGTCAAACATAATCTCGCTATTCAAGCTATAAAACATTCTCTTTCAACTCATAATGATTCTGAACAAAATCCCTATGACTTGGAAGGGAAAAATATTCTCTATGTAACACCTGACTACTTCAAAAAAGAAGGTATAGAGTTAACATCAGAAACCTTTAAAAAAATCAATAATCTAAAAGATGGACAGGTTCTTGTAATACTACCTCAAGAACAAAAGAAAAATGAGGAACAAATAAAACAAAACATACAAGAAGATTTAACTAATCAATTATACAGTAGTGATACAAAGCATAGAGTCGAAGTTAGTATAACTTATACTGATCAAAAAAAAGATGTATTCATTTATAATACCACCCATATCGCTTATGATCAATGGTTATCAAATCCCATCTTTCTTGTGCTTTCTCCTAAAGCACTTGGCAAGGCTTCCTCCATCTTCTGGTTTACAAATCTAGAATATCTCTATTTTACAGACCTCCACCAGACACAAGAACTTTTGAAACACTATCAACTTGATCATATGGTCTCAAAGCTATCGTCTGCTAGGGAAACCTATCTCCAGTTAAATCAAAAAATTAAAATCGAAATTTTTAGTAACTTAGCGAGTGCTATGTTTGCTATTTTGACTTCAATTTTGCTGTTTACAAGTTTAAATCTGCTCTATTTTGAAGCCTTTCGCAAAACCATATTCTTGAAAAAAATCGCAGGCTATTATTTCTTTGAATTACACAGTAGATATATCACTTCTCAAATAATAGCTCTCTTTCTCGGAAGTGGTCTAGCTTTCATTATTTCTAAGAATATCTGGATTACCCTGATCCTATTTTTCAGCTTTTCAGGTTTAGCCGTTCTTCTATTGAAGATTTGTGATAAGAAGGAAAGTAAAACCTATGCTAGCATCATCAAAGGAGGGTAGTATGATTGAATTACAACATATTTGGAAACAATTTGGTTCTCGTATTATTTTTTCAGACTTGAATCTGAATTTTCAAAGTGGTATGGTGTATGCTTTGATAGGAGACAGTGGTTGTGGAAAAACCACTTTGCTCAATATGCTTGCAAAACTAGAGACCTTCGACAAAGGAGAAATCGTTTACAAAGGAAAATCTTTGACTTCTCTAAAAAATGAGGAATTCTATCGTAACGAGCTAGGTTATCTCTTCCAGAACTTCGGACTATTAGAAAGTCAGACCATTCGAGAAAACCTTGAGCTGGGACTGATTGGCAAAAAACAGAACAAGAAACAAGAAAAAGAGAGACTTCTTCTTCAAGCACTGCAAGCTGTCAGACTAGATTATCTAAGTCTCAACCAAAAAATCTATGAATTATCTGGTGGTGAAGCTCAACGCGTAGCGCTTGCTAAGATTATCCTGAAAGATCCTCCTTTAATTTTAGCCGATGAGCCTACCGCCTCGCTAGATCCAAAAAATTCCAAGGAAATTATGGAAATTCTCCTTGAACTTCGTAATGCTAATAGAACAATTATCATCGCAACTCACAATCCTAGTATTTGGAAAATGGCTGATCAGGTAATTCATCTCTCTCAAGATGGAAAAGAATATACTTAAATACCAAAATCCCTTGTGGCTAAATAACCACAAGGGATTTTCAGTCATTTATGCTGCTTCTTTTAAGTAACATAGTGCAAATAATAAATACTTCCTGTTAAATCTCACCAAAACCAGCCATCATTGTCTTCAATAGCTTGGGCTTCCTTGCGTTTGCGTGGTCCTGTTCCGTACATTTCAGCTTCAATCTCTTCCTTAGTTGGCAAGATAGATGCAAGGATAATGTAAATAATCACACCGATTCCAAAATTTGCCACAGTAAAAATGGCGAAGAGAAAGCGGACTAGGGTTACATCAAGTTTCCACTTGTCTGATAGACCAGCTAAAACTCCTGACACCATACGATTTCGTCTCATTTTATAAAATTTTGTATTCATGATTGTTTCCTCTTTCGGTATTCTTACAAGTAGTATAGCATGAAACGGGGTCATAAACATCAGTCCTTAGGCCGATTTAAGATGACGAGTTTGCCACGGCAGGCGCCACAGCGGTAGCGTTTTGTATCAATTTTCCTCTTGCGTTGATAGGTTTGCTGGCAGGATTGGCACTGATAGACTAAGTAACTATCTTGACTTTTCAAAGGTGGTACAAAGCGTAGTCCATCCACTTCTTTCAAAAGTTCCTTGAAATCTCGGTCCTTATGGCGATACCCCTTTTTCTGAAAATAAAGGTGATAGTGACAAAGCTCATGGCGCACGATTTTACGAAAGACTTCCAAACCTAGTTCATTATAAACCTTGGGATTAAAATCCAAATGCCCATCCTTGGGGAAAAATCGTCCACCTGTCGTTCGCAGACGAGAATTCCACTGGGCTTGGTGCGTGAAAGGTCTACCAAAGTCTTCGAGGGAAACAGACTTAACGTACTCAGTTAGATTCATCTGGAGCCAGGAGCGACAGATTGACTTTTTCACGTTCAGTATCGATTTTCTTAACCCAAACCGTTACCAGATCTCCGACTGACACCAGTTGGCTAGGATGTTTGATAAATTTGTGGCTCATATGCGAAATATGAATCAAGCCGTCCTCGTGAATCCCGATATCAACGAAGGCACCGAAGTCAACGACATTACGCACCACACCTTCCAGCTTCTGTCCGACAACAAGATCCTTGATATCCAGTACATCTTGACGGAGAACTGGAGCATCAAAAGAATCACGGAAATCACGACCTGGTTTGAGAAGGTCTGCAATAATATCTTTAAGAGTTTCTGGTCCAAGTTCTAGTTCTTGCGCCATTTCCTTGATAGAAAGGGACTTAAGCTTATTTTGGGCTTCTTCGTTTAGGTCTTTAATATCTAAACGTTTGAAGAGCTCCTTAACCGCAGCATAGTTTTCTGGGTGAACTCCAGTATTATCTAGGATATTGCTACTTTCAGGGATACGGAGGAAACCAGCTGCCTGCTCAAAGGCTTTAGCACCTAGACGAGGAACCTTCTTGATTTGAGCGCGTGAAGTGATTTTTCCTTCTTCTTCACGGTATTTGACGATATTTTCAGAGATGGTTTTATTGAGTCCAGCTACGTGTGAAAGAAGAGCTGGGCTGGCTGTATTGACATTGACACCAACTTGGTTAACCACGGTATCGACGACAAAGTCCAGACTTTCAGACAGTTTCTTCTGACTGACATCGTGCTGGTATTGCCCTACACCGATTGACTTGGGATCGATTTTGACCAATTCGGCAAGGGGATCTTGCAAACGACGGGCGATAGAGATAGCCGATCGTTTTTCAACGGTCAAGTCTGGAAACTCCTGACGAGCAAGGTCGCTGGCAGAGTAGACAGAGGCACCACTTTCATTGACGATAATATAGCTGACTTCAGGAAAATCTTTCAGAACTTCTGCCACAAAGGCTTCGCTTTCACGGCTAGCCGTTCCATTTCCGATAGCAATAATTTCTACGCCATACTGACCAATCAAATCTGCCAAATCTTTCTTGGCTTCTTCAATCTGACGAGCAGAGGCTGGTTTAACAGGATAGATGACCTGTGTCGTCAGCATTTTCCCCGTCGCATCAACGACAGCCAGCTTGGCACCTGTACGAAAGGCAGGGTCAAATCCTAGAACCACGCGCCCTTTTAGCGGAGCAACCAAGAGGAGATTGCGCAGATTGTCTGAAAAGAGTTGGATAGCCCCTTCTTCCGCTTTCTCAGTCAATTCTGTCCGAATACGGCGCTCGATAGCAGGCAAGACCTTTTTCTTAACAGATTGCTGGATAACTTCATCAATATAGGCATTTTTCACCTTGAAACGAGCAGTAAAGAAAGATAGGATACGATCTGTCGCATGTTCAAAACCGACTTTTAAGACACCTAGCTTCTCCCCACGGTTGAGGGCTAAAGTTCGATAGCCCTGCATGTTGCCAACTGTCTCTGAAAAATCATAATAAATCTGAAAAACTTGTTTTTCATCGAGACTTTCATCCTTGACTTGCGAAGTGATTTTAGAGTGTCTCAACACTTCCTGATAGGTCAGTGAACGCAAGGTCACATCTTCGGATAGGGCTTCTACCAAGATATCAACCGCACCAGATAGGGCTTCTGGACCAGTCGCAAATCCTTCACAGACAAACTTCTCAGCTTCTTTCTCTAAGCCATCTACATTCTGCAAAATCAAGCGGGCGAGAGGAAAGAGTCCTGCTTCACGGGCAATGGTTGCCTTGGTCCGACGCTTTTCCTTATAAGGAAGATAGAGTTCTTCAACGTCTGCTAATTTCTCAGCTGCCAGGATAGCTTCTTCCAATTCCTTGGTTAGTTTGCCTTGTTCTTGTATCTTAGTCAAGACAGCTTCCTTGCGGTCATTGAGATTTGTCAGACTTTTATCCAAGTCGATAATGGCCTTAATCGCCACCTCATCCAAACTACCAGTCATGTCCTTACGATAACGCGCGATGAAGGGAATCGTCGCCCCTTCTGCTGTTAAACCTAGAACGGTATCGATTTGCTTTAAGGTTACACCCAAATCTTGGGAGATTTTTTCATATTTTTTATCCATAAAACTATTATACCATAAGGAACAGCCCTTGTTTCCCCTTACCTATTTTTACCTCTTTGATTATCAAAATAATCCCATTTCCACAAAATAATAGTATAATAGAGGTAGAATTTAGAAAAGAGGTAAGCCAATGGCTGTTAAATTTACAAAAACGGATGACTTGGACAAGATGTTTGAAGAATTTGCTAAACTTCCTGACTTAACACAAGTCACTTTCCCAGATAATAAAGACAAAAAAGAAAAAGTTGAGAAGAAAAAATAGATGACGATTTTCCAATCCCTTCCTCCTAGCATCTTACAAGCAGGGGCTATTTTTCTCTCCATCATGATTGAAGCCCTTCCTTTTGTCCTGATTGGGAGTCTCATTTCGGGGGTGATTGAGGTCTATATCACACCTGATAAAGTGTATGAGTTTCTTCCTCACAATCGTTGGGGAAGAATCTTTTTTGGTACCTTCATTGGCTTTCTCTTTCCTTCTTGCGAGTGTGGAATCGTCCCGATTATCAATCGTTTTTTGGAAAAGAAAGTCCCCAGCTACACGGCAGTTCCTTTTCTGATGACTGCTCCCATCATCAATCCTATCGTTCTTTTCGCCACTTATTCTGCCTTTGGCAATTCAATAAAATTTGCCTTCTTGCGAGCTCTGGGAGCCATTGTGATTGCTTTGGTGCTGGGGATTTTCCTAGGATTTTTCTGGAAGGAACCCATTCAAAAAGAGAATTCTATTACTTGTCATGAACATGACTTTTCACACTTGACTCTTGCTAGAAAGGTCTTTCAGGTCTTTATACAAGCTATTGATGAGTTTTTCGATATGGGGCGTTACTTGGTCTTTGGCTGTCTCTTTGCGGCTATCGTGCAGGTCTATGTACCGACTCGGATCCTGACCTCAATCAGTGCTAGTCCAGTACTTGCGATTCTCTTGCTCATGTTTCTAGCCTTTCTTCTCTCTCTTTGTAGCGAGGCAGACGCCTTTATCGGAGCTTCTCTCCTCTCGAGCTTTGGACTCGCTCCTGTCCTTGCCTTTCTGGTCATCGGCCCCATGCTTGATATCAAAAATCTCCTCATGATGAAACACTATCTCAAAGCTCGCTTCATCTGGCAATTCATAGGCATCGTGACAGTGCTTGTCTTGCTTTATTCTTACATGATAGGAGTGATGCTATGATTCGATTTATCATTCTGCTGGGCTATTTTGCTCTGACCCTATATCTGCAGCTATCTGGCAAACTCAGCCACTACATCAACCTCCACTATTCCTATCTAGTCTATATCTCTATGGTCCTTTCTCTTCTGTTGGCTCTGGTCCAATTCTACATCTGGATTAAGAAAATCAACTCTCACAGCCATATAGAAAGTCGTCGTGCTAGACGAATCAGCATCCTTTTACTGTCACTACCCCTATTGATTGGATTTGCCTTTCCAACAGTAAGCTTGGACTCGAGAACCGTATCTGCCAAAGGCTATCATTTCCCACTCGCTGAGGGAATCGACACAGCTATTCAGGCAAGCGAAGGTACATCCAGTCAATACCTTAAACCCGATACCAGTACCTATTTTTCCAAGTATGCTTATGAAAAGGAAATGCGGACTACAGCTGATAAATACCTCTCCCAGCCAACCATTCAAGTCACAGACGAAAACTATATGGAAGTCATGGAAGTTCTCTATGACTATCCACAAGAGTTTGAAGGGAAGAAAATCGAGTTTACAGGCTTTGTCTATAACGATCCTAGTCATCCAGATAGCCAGTTCCTCTTTCGCTTTGGGATTATTCACTGTATCGCTGACTCTGGTGTATATGGGCTCTTGACCAAGGGAAACTCACGCCAGTATCCTGACAATACCTGGATTACCGCTAGAGGAACCCTGACCCTCCACTACCATAAAGAACTTAAACAAAAACTCCCAACACTGGAAGTTGAGAGTTTCACAAAAGTAGACAAACCAGAAAATCCTTACGTTTATCGCGTGTTTTAATAAAAAGTGATCCAACAACAGACAAATTACTTTTTAAAGTAGCTTGTCTTTTTTGTTCTCCTAGTTCAACAAAATCAACACACAATCTTTCAAACAATAGAAAAAGTCCCAAGAAATAAGATTTCTCGAGACCATAAAAATGTTAACAAGATAGGGTTGACAATCATCACATATCATAGCTTAACTGCAATAGAGTTGTGATAGAAAACGTTGATTTACTAGAAAAAATAAAACTCATATTAAACTGAATATTTCAGTTTCTTACTGGCATAAAGCTATTTGAGTTTAATTTAACAACCACTAACCTCTATTAACGCCACCAAATGCTGAACCAAAAACGGAAGTAGAATCCTAAGAACATAATGTGCACCTCCTTTTAAAAACGTTTTTCCATCTCAACTATATTATATATTTTCTTGTGGAGAATTGCAAATTTTTTCAGTCAAATTACTAGCTTTTTTCAAAAAAATATGATAAAAGACAAAATTTTATATTAAAAATAGTTATTTACTTTCGGTTTCTGTAAAATGAAGACATAATATAAATGCACTAAGTCCCTTAACTGGATTTTTTCTGTCAAACTTTTGAAGCTAGTTTATAACTTCCAGTTGTTGAAATTAGGAACTAGCCTCTTTTCTGCGCCATGAATCTTCGCTTTTTACTGTTTTTCTTCAGCTCAGTTGGACCACTTCTCATTTTGTAATAAAGCTCTTACCTCATCTGCTCCAATTTTATTCTCAGCTTTTTCAAAGAGTTGAATAGATTGATAAAAATAATCTCGTGATTTATTTGAATTTTGCTTCAGATAAATCTCTCCCATCCCTCTATAGGAACATGCTTGGGCAATGAAGTCCTCAGTTGTCAAAGCAAAATCTAGGGATTCTTGCATATAGCTTTCTGCCTCTTCTAGATTTCCCAACTTTAAACGAAGGTAGCCTTGTTCATAGTTGTTAACAGAAAATTTCAAAGCATCATTGGGAAAATATTTTTTTATAATTTGTATTTCCTGATCGATATAGAGTAGAGCTTTTTGAAAATGACCCATTTCCCTGTAAATCATCGCTAACTGATGATAACCAATATGTTCATTTTCTTGGTCACTTTTAGTTCGGGCTAAGTCAATATAACGCTGGTAAATACTTAAGCACTCGCTATAATTTTGCTCTTCAAGATAGATATAGCCCATCAAATTTAATAAACTAAAATCTGTGCAAATTTCCAATGAAAAGTCAGATTCAACTAATTTTTTAGCTTCTTCAATCTTACCCTCAAACAATAATTCCCATGCTTGATCCATTTTTATTCTCCTGCATCTTACGTTGTATAGAAATCTATTGATAAATCGCTATCAGGTTCGTATTTTTTCCAAGCTAAACTGAATCCATAATAATCTTCAAATTCAGGGTGCCAGTCATAATAAAGTGGGACACGACTATACTTTCTCGCAACTACTTCATCTTCAAATTCTGGAGACTCCCCTGCAGTAATGCCAAATTGGAGACCATTTAGTTCCCAGCTATTGCCCCAAACATTTTCATCCGAGAGAACATCTACCCATCTCGAGGCATCAATATCAAAATCTGCACATAATTCCAGCTCATAGAATCTTCTACAGTTAATCTCTGAAGGCTTAATATAAAAGGCACCTTCTACTTGGTACTTTTTATCTTTGACTTGAATCTGTGTGATTTTCATTGGAATTGGAACTCCATTTAATTCTAACCAGAAATAACCTAAGGGAGTTTTGATACCATAATATGTTTGCTGAGTGACAGGTTTAGCATTTTTAGAGCAAGCATCAAGAATTCTTCCAAGCTTAATTAAATTTCTACAAACGATTTTTGAAATGAGTGGGTCGAAATGTGAATACCTACGGATGACTCGTTTTAACTTTTCAACAGGAAAAGTGATATCCTTTGGTAGGGCATGATACTTCTGTACAACTAAAGCCGTTTTTTCAGTATTTTCCTTTCCTACTGGGACAATAACAGCGTGCCCAATATGGATATTTGGGTCATCGCTGATATAAGTATAGCCATTCCCTCCCTCCTGAAACTCAACCACAACAAGATTTAGCTCTTGATCTGGATCAAAGAGAGGCTCGACCTTTTCAACTTCTTGGCGCTCATAAAAAGTAAAGCGATCTTCATCATCGTCTTCGCCAAAAACCATGAAACTTCCACACTCAGGGCACTTCCACATATAAAAAGAAGCTTCTGAAATATCATCATAAGAAATTTTATTATGGTTGTCAGCTTTATTCATGATTTCTTCAAACAACGTATCCGAATAAACTGAAAAAGCATTTGGATCGGGTGATCTATGGTTGTCCATTGCTTGCCCGCATCTACATGTCCATTTACCCATAAACAACCTCAGTCGTGACTTAATTCTTCAAGGAAAAATTGATTTAGAGCTTTCCAGTCTTTCTTCATCTCAGTAACGCTTTGAACGTATACATCAAGCTCTTGGATATTATCTAAAATATAATCTTGAATTGGCTTAATCGGATCAATTTCCATACCTTCAGGACCGTTTATCTTAATGTCAAGCAATCTTGAAACATGCTCCTTCATTTGAGACGGAAGCAATTCTTTCACCAAATCATCAAATAAAATTGGCGGAACAGAATGGTATTTTTCAATCCAACGACAAGCCAAAATAGGACGTAGCGCATAGAAATACTTTTTAGGTTTAACCTTATCTCCAGAAAGATACTTATTCATTTGAGTTCTAGCAGTGTTCAAGTAATGGTGGAGCATTTTTTTCTCTGAAAAATACTGGTTGGCAAATGGACGTATGCGTTCAATAAAATCCGTTTGTTGATAGACAATTGGTGACTGTAACCATTCAAATAGTGTTGGATTTGACTTATAAAGGAGTTTTAAAGTTTTGTCTAAATCCCAGCCACTCACATCCCAAGTATCGTCAATCGGTAGCTCGATAACGTCACGCTGTTCATTCAAACGGAGATAAAAATCTTGCTTGTGTTTGTAGATAAACCGTACATCAAAATCACTATCAGGAGACTCAAAGCCCCATGCACGACTACCAGACTCGATAGCCCACAAAACTGTAACATCATAATCACGCTCAATTTCTGCCAATTTTTCAGGTACCAGAACATTCATTTCTTCTTGCGTTTGCATAATAAAGCCTCGTCTATAATTTGAACATAAATAGTTGCTAACATAGGAAACTAGGGGAGCTGAAAGTGCATTATATCACACTTTCAAAACTACTACCAAAAGAACTAATCCTTCTAGTAGCTTTTTCACACGTTTTCTATACCTGAGACCCTTGAATGACAGAATCTTCATCCTTCCAGTTTCGAGCAATCTCTTCATCTTTCTGGAGTTGGTCTACCAATTCTTCAACGGAGTCAAATTTGACCATATCGCGGACACGGTCCAGCCAGTAGACAATGACGGTCTCACCATAAATATCATCTGAAAAGTCAAAAATATTGACTTCAAAACGCGGCTCTTCTCCATCGAAAGTAACATTTTTCCCAACACTTGCCATGCCACGATATCTCTGACGTTGTACTTCTACATCAACTACGTAAACACCGTCTGCTGGCATATAAGTTCGATCTCTCAAGACTAGATTGGCTGTTGGATAGCCGATAGTACGCCCACGAGCATTCCCGTGAACGACCATCCCACGGGTTGGAAGCGGTGTGCCGAGTAGATGATTGACTTCCTTGACATCTCCATCAAGGATAGCTTGGCGAATCCGTGTGGAACTAATCTTCCCCTTTTCATCCTCGACCGGAGGAACAATGATAATCTCTCCATCAAAATAATCCTTCAAATCATCCGCAGTTTTCTTATCTGAACCAAACGTATAATCAAATCCTGCTACGATAATCGCTGGTTTTAAAGCTCTAACATAGGTATCAAAGAATTCTTGACCCGTTAAACTAGCAAATTTGCTACTAAAGTCAAGTAAGAAGAGCGCCTCTACTCCGTGCCACTTCATCTTGTGCTCCCGTTCCTCGTGATTGACGATGTGGAGCATGAGCTCAGGTTTGTAAGGTTGTAAGGCAAGTTTTGGCGACTCTGTAAAGGTCATCACGACAACTGGCAGATAATCCTTCATCGAAGACTTACTGGCCACTTCAAAAAGTTTCTGATGCCCCTTATGGATGCCATCAAAATAACCTAGTACAAGGACCGTTTTACCCGGTACTGCAATATCTTTTTCGTTCTTAATAGGTACTGTTGTAATCATGAAACTATTATATCATAGAGAAAGCCTTTTCGCTAAGAGGAAATCCCAAATGTCGTTTTTTGCGCCTGAACTGATCTTGATAGACAATTCAAGGTATTCGTTTAAAAAAATAGCACCTCCTAAGAGATGCTATCGTTTGGTAACTAGTCTACTGTTTCTTCTAAATCTTTTAACTTAACCGAAACAATCTTTGACACACCTGATTCTTGCATGGTAACTCCATAGATAGAATCCGCTGCCGCCATCGTCCCCTTACGGTGGGTCACGACGATAAACTGACTATCCTTATCAAAACGATTGAGGTAATCCCCAAAACGTTTGACATTAGCTTCGTCCAGCGCCGCCTCTACCTCGTCCAAGATAACGAAAGGAATAGTCTTGACTCGAATGATAGAGAACAGCAAGGCAAGAGCCGATAGGGCTTTTTCACCACCACTCATGAGGTTGAGAGACTGGATTTTCTTACCTGGTGGTTGGACAGAAATCTCCACACCAGCTGTTAAAAGATCGCCCTCAGTTAATATCAAGTCTGCCTGACCTCCACCAAACATCTGTCTAAAGGTCACTTTAAAGGACTCACGAATCGCCTCAAAGGTTGATTTAAAGCGTTCCTTAACCTCATCATTCATCTCTGTGATGGTCTCAAGGAGCAGGTTTTTCGCAGACAGAATATCATCTCGTTGGCTATTGAGGAAATCCAGACGGTTGTGAACTTCTTCGTACTGGTCAATAGCATCCAAATTGACTGGACCGAGTGAGCGAATAGCCTTCTCAAGATCTTTAACCTCTTGCTCTGCCAGAGTTAGATCTTCCAGTTCATGGGCCTTTTCTAGTGCCTCTGTGTAGCTAATCTGGTACTGGTCTGTTAATTGAGCTTGTAGATAGCGCAAGCGTTCGCTGACCTTTTCTTTCTTGGCTTCAGCGCGTGTTTGCTTGCGAATCAACTCCTCATTCTGCTGGCGAGCCTGGTCCAAATGGCTGGCAATATCATCCAGCTGACCTTCGATATCATCCAACTCAAACTGCTTACGAATCAAACCTTGTTGAATGTTTGTTTTCTGAGTTTTGGCCTCTTCCGTCTGCTGACTTAGCAAATCCGTATCAACCTTCTCAAGATTATCAACCTTTTCTTGGAGGAGACGCTGGATTTCCTCTTGCTCAATATCCAGATTATCCAGTTCCTTGCCTAGGCGTTCAATATCAGTCACTTCGTACCGCTTCTGTCCTTGCAGTTCGGACTTAAGCAAGCGCGCTTGAGAAACCTGTTCCTGCAAGTTTTGATAACGTTCTTGAATAGCGTTTTTGTTAGACTTAATTTCTTCAATCTCAGTTTCCAGATTTTGCTTTTCACCGGCAATGGTAGCAAGGCGCTCTTGGCATTTTTCCTTGTCCGCTTGCCAATCTCCTTCAGAAAGACGATTTAATTCTTCTTCTTGAAGTTTCAAAAGAGTTTCTAACTCTTCCACTTGCTGATTGGTTTGTTGATAGGCGAGGTACAAACCTTGTTCCTGAATACGAGCTTGCTCACCCTGAGATTTGATGGCTTCTAATCTTTCTGTTAATACTGCCATCTCATCTTGCAAGGTCTTCAAACTTTCTTCTTCAGAACGCAGACTGGCCTCTTCTTCAGCAACTTCTTTTTGTAATTGCTCTAGTTCTGGCTTGATGAAAATACTGTTATTTTGACGATTGACACCACCCGCATAGGAACCACCTGTACGCAACTCTGTCCCATCCAGTGCCACCATGCGAACCTGATAGCGAACTTGACGAGCAGCGGCACGCGCATGTTCTACGGTATCAAAGATAGCAGTCGTAGCTAGCAAGTTCTTGAAAATGGCTTCTAGTCTCTTGTCAAACGACACCAACTCATCTGCCATTCCCAGAAATCCTGGACTTGCTGCGATAGCATCTTGATTCTGACTAGAGATCGTACGAGCCTTGATAGTCGTCAACGGAAGGAAGGTTGCACGACCGGATCTGTTACGTTTTAGGAAATCAATAGCCTTGGTTGCCGCGTTTTCATCTTCTACGATGATATGCTGACTGCTAGCTCCAAGTGCAATCTCCAAGGCAGTTTGATAATGCACATCAAAGGTCAAATGTTCACTGACTGCACCAATGATCCCACCCAGGCGATCTTTCTCTTGGAGAACACTCTTAACACCCGCGTAAAAATTACTATGATTTCTTAGAATGTTTTCTAAGCTTTGGGCTCTAGCCTGCTTGTTTTTGAGACTATCCAGACGATCAAAGAGTTGGCTCTGCTGAGCTTGGTAAGAAACTTTCTGCTCCTCTTGCTCCTTGGCACTAGTTTGGTAATCTGACAATAATTTCTGAACCTGCTCCTTGGCAGTTTCAAGCTCAGCCTGCTGTTGACTGGCCTTCTCTTTAGCTGTAGCCAGTTGTTCTTTCAGTTTCTCAACTTGATCTGCTTGTTTTTGAGATAGCTGACGGCTGTTCTCTAGTTCATTCTCGATGCGAGTCAGTTGGTTTGAAACATCCGCTTCTTCTTGTAAAAGAGCGACAAAGCGTTCACGCAAGAGCTCAATCATCTGGTCAGGATCGTCTGAGAAAGCCAACAATTCTGCCTCTAAACGATTGAGTTCCTTGTTATTTTCAGCTAGATTTTCCTCTAACTGTGCCAAGTTCGCTTCTTTTTCAGATTTCTCTTTACTTAGAGTCTTTCTCTTATCTTCTAAAGCAGTCAAACGAGTTTGTGCTTCTTGTTGATTGAGGGCTACCTGCTCGGACTCCAGTTTTGATAGGGCTAATTTTCGCTCTAAGTCACTGATCAAACTAGTCAAATCCATCAAGCTCCCTTGGTCTTTGGACATTTGAGCTTGGAGATCTTGGCGTTTCTTTTTAAGAGTTTGATTTTCTTCTTCTAACTCTTCACGCTTTTGGTAATAGCCAGTCAAAAGTTCCTGAACTTGCGTTAGCTCTTCTTCTGTTAGCTCTAGTTCAGCCTTATTTTCCTTGATTTGGGCAACCAGTACATCCAAATAAATCGCCTTGCGTTGACCATCCAAGTCGAGAAACTTACGAGCATTCTCGGCTTGTTTTGCAAGGGGCTTGATTTGATTGTCCAACTCATAGATAATGTCCTCTAAGCGGTCTAGATTGTCCTGAGTTTGTTGCAGTTTGCTTTCTGTTTCTTTTCTACGAGTCTTGTATTTTAAAACTCCAGCTGCTTCTTCAAAAATAGCTCGACGCTCTTCAGGCTTGGAGTTAAAAATCTCCTCAACCTTCCCTTGGGAAATAATAGAGAAGGAATCACGTCCCAAACCAGTATCCAAGAAAAGGTCATGTACATCGCGCAGACGGACTTTTTTGCCATCAATTCGATACTCGCTATCACCACTACGGTAGATATGGCGTTCTACCTTAATGACTTGCCCCGCATCCTTGATAAAGCCATCTTCATTGTCCAAGGTCACGATAACAGAGGCATAATTGAGTGGTTTGCGGCTTTCAGTTCCAGCAAAGATAACGTCTGGCATCTTTCCACCACGAAGGCTCTTAACACTGGACTCTCCCAATGCCCATCGCAGACTTTCTGTGATATTTGACTTCCCAGAACCATTGGGCCCAACGACAGCTGTCACACCTTGATCAAAAACGACCTTGGTCTTGTCAGCAAAGGACTTGAATCCCTGGATCTCAATTTCCTTTAAATACATGAATCCAGCCCTTTCTCCACTGCATTTCTCGCGGCTTCTTGCTCTGCTAATTTTTTAGAACGGCCTTGGCCTTTTCCGATGCTCTTGCCCTCAACCAGAACTTCTACATCAAAAACCTTATCATGAGCAGGCCCTGTCTCAGAGATAACCTGGTAGCGAATATCCACATCCCCATTGACCTGGAGCAACTCTTGCAAGTGTGTCTTGTAATCCTTAATCATTTCAAAATCACCTGCTTCAACCTTGGGAATCATGACCTGATAGATAAACTCTTTTACCTTAGCAACATCCTTGTCTAAAAGCAATGCTCCCAGAAAGGCTTCAAAAGCATCGCCAAGAATGGTGTCACGATTGCGCCCACCAGACTTTTCTTCTCCTTTACCTAGCTTGATAAACTGATCAAACTGGCAATCACGCGCAAAACCAGCCAAACTCTCCTCACGGACAATCATAGCACGGAGTTTGGACAAATCTCCCTCTGGTTTCTTAGGATATTTTTTATACAGATATTCTGAAATCAATAATTGCAGAACAGCGTCTCCTAAAAATTCCAAGCGCTCATTGTGTGAAATTTTTAAGAGGCGGTGCTCATTGGCATAACTCGTATGAGTAAAGGCCGTTTCCAGTAGCTTTTTATCCGCAAATTCGATTGCAAAACGCTTTTTCAGTACAGTTTGTAATTCTTTCATACTGACCTCTTTCTAATAATTACGATCCTTTCTATTATAACAAAAAAAGCCTTCTGAGTCACTTTAAAACGGGACTGGAGGGAATTTGGGCATTTTTTAGAAGAAAATTTCCAATTTTGGAGGCAATATAAAGAAAAAAGCCTTATTTAAAGGCTTTTTTAGGATGTTTACATCCACCCTGAGGGAATCGAACCCCCATCTCAAGAACCGGAATCTTACGTGATATCCATTACACTAAGGGTGGAAACTTGTCTTATTATAACAAAAACTTGCTCTAATAACAAGTTTTTTATAGATGGACTAAGCGTCTATTAGTGGGATGCATCACCATTCCAGATAGAGTTTTTCACGATCACATAATCAACGTGCTTGAGGTCAGCAACCTTGCGTCCTCCTGCGTAGGAAATGGCACTTTGCAAATCTTGCTCCATCTCAGTAAGGGTATCTTGCAAATGCCCCTTGGCAGGAAGTAAGATACGTTTGCCTTCCACGTTTTTGTAAGCTCCTTTTTGGTATTGAGAAGCTGAACCATAGTATTCTTTGAACTGTTCGCCATCGACTTCAATCGTTTTCCCTGGGCTTTCGATGTGTCCTGCAAAAAGGGAACCAATCATGACCATGCTAGCACCGAAACGGATAGACTTGGCAATGTCACCGTGTGTACGAATCCCACCATCAGCGATAATCGGTTTGCGAGCCGCCTTAGCACACCAGCGAAGGGCAGCCAACTGCCAACCGCCAGTGCCAAAACCTGTTTTCACCTTGGTGATACAAACCTTACCAGGACCGATTCCAACCTTAGTTGCATCCGCACCAGCATTTTCCAATTCACGAACAGCTTCTGGCGTTCCCACATTCCCAGCAATGACAAAAGTATCTGGCAACTCTTTCTTGATGTGTTGAATCATAGAAATCACGCTATCCGCATGACCATGAGCAATGTCAATCGTGATGTATTCCGGAGCATCAGCCTTGAGCTGGCTAACAAAGTCATACTCGTAATCCTTAACACCAACAGAAATGGAAGCAATGAGCCCTTGATCGTGCATGCGTTTGATAAAAGGAATGCGCCCCGCTTCATCAAAACGGTGCATAATGTAAAAGTAACCGCCTTTAGCAAGTTGCTCTGCAACATTCTCATCCAAAATCGTCTGCATATTTGCTGGCACAACAGGTAGTTTGAAAGTGTGATTTCCAAGTGTGACACTTGTATCCGCCTCTGCACGGCTTTTAATGACACATTTATTAGGGATCAACTGAATATCTTCGTAATCAAAAATTGGAAATTCATTTAACATATCGATGTCTCGTTTCTTTTGTAATGACCTACCTATGCCTTCGCATCACTACGCCTTTTCCGACGTTTCCTTGATTTATTATAAACCAAAGTACAGTTTTTGTCAAATAATTTCAATTATAAAATAATAAAGTTCGGATTTTATGGTTAGGATATAAAAAGTGGAGAGATTAGTTTCTCCCCACTTCCTTATCAATATTCTTTTTAAAAATTTCTTCGGAGCTTTCCATCATTTCACAAAATTCATTATAAGATGAAACCTTTTGAGGGATTTGGATAGACAATTTCTTCAACAAAGCTCCATAACCTGCTAGCTTTCCTATCTCATTATCAACAACCTTGTGCTTGCTCGGAAAAACAAGACCACCTTTCTCAGCTTTTAGAATATAAGAATAGGAAATCAGCTGGAATAAGTCCTCACGGTTGATTCCTTTTTCAGTGAACTCCAGTTCTTTATATTTAGCATCTAAAACTATTTTTAACTCTTTATGATAAAAATCTGGAAATACTTTTCTTTCACGATCAGAAAATACTGAAATTCCGTCCGTCTTATCCTTATTTCGTGGATGGATGAAATCTTTTGGCAAGAAGGTATAAACATACTCTTCCCAAAGCCAGGAAACATCAAAAAGAATACCATGGATTTTTTGTTCCTGATACCCTAAACCGTGCTTTTCTTGGTTTAGGATCATCAGACAAAGTTCTTGTAACTTTCTATACTCGTGAAAGTATGCATGACGTATAGGTTTAGATTGATTTCCCCGAATAATCTTAGCACGATCAGCTAGTTTATAAGATGGGGTTACTCGCACGATTTCTGCCACATTTTCACGACTAGTTAAGAGATTATCAAGGACCTCTTGCCCAATGCTTTTCTGATTCTTAATGTATTCAATAGTGTGACGGATTAACTGCATGAGGGGATTATCATAGGTGAACTCTCTCGTTGTGTAGGCAACATTTCCTGTGAAAGGAACATTTTTCTTAAGATGATTTCCTACATCTAGCACTCCCTTCACATGACTGTCGTTATGAGAAAATCTCTGGTATTCCTTATAAAGACCTTTTCGGAGAGCGACTTGAAGATACTTTGGAAATAGGTAAATCAAGAACTGATAAAGTTTATCCTCTGGAGATAGGCCAACATCTAAACTAGTCAGATTGATATTGATAACCTTTTGTAAAAGATAATGCAAAAAATGGTCGTTACTTTCATCATAAAAACGAGAGGAAATCGTCAATCTTTCCTGGCCATACCCCAGAAAACCAATCACATTTCCTGTCTTGATTTTCTGATTGACTGTTTCAAAGATTTTTTGGTCTCTTTCTAAGTCAGGAGAATTCTTCAAATCATTTGGAAAAATAAAGATATTGTCCTCTCTAGAAAGGTTATCCAGTGTTCTATCAAGAAGAGCTTGACTTAGGTTGGGAAATTCTGCGGCAAAGTCTTCTTTAGCAATTCTATGTTGATTATCAGTAATCCGCATCATTATCACCAGTATCTTGCTGATCTGTTCTCTCGTTATTTGTCAGCTCAAATGCTTTTTTCAATGTTTCCAGAGTTTCAGATTCCTCATAAGAACCCCGTAAGTAATCTTCCAAAAGAGGTTTGAGATAATCAGACCAGAGTAGTTCATAATCATAATCCAATTCTTTTAAATTACGGAAATAACTTGGTCCGATATGGTAATGACTGTTTAGCTCCTGAACGTTTTCAATAGCAGTATTCAAATTTCTTAGTCGGTTTTTAGCTTCTTCAGCATCCTCACCTAGTTCTTGATCTAGAATATAAAGTTGACTTTCAGCCGTAACTTCAACAAAGCGGAAACGACGACGCATAGCAAAATCAAATGTATCCACTGAGCGGTCAATATCATTCATGGTTCCGATAATATAGACATTCTCAGGAATATAAAACTTGTCATCAGTCTCATGTAAATTAGCATACTGGGTAGAAACACTTCCCTTTTCACCACGATAGCCAGGGTCGATAGAGAAAAAGAGTTCACCGAAAATCTTAGAAATCTCCCCACGATTGATCTCATCGATGATGAAAACGAAGTTTTTCAATTCATTATCTATTTCTATTATTTCATCCTGAATACTTTCATTTTTTATCATTTTGTAAAGTGTCAAATAGTATGAAAATTCTTGGGTTGCATTATTTTTATTAAAAAACTGAGTTACATCTTTAACTTGTTTAAATTGAGATCCTGAAGTTAACATTGCTTCGATATCTTTAATTTTCAATTTTGCATTTTTGGATACCTCATTTTCAGGAATAGATATATAAATGTAATTTTCATCAATTTCTGTAATGATAAAGGACGATTGACGTTTTGTATATAATTTGTCAGACGGAAACTCCATATTAGCAAAATATTTTGATATCTTTGCTATTGATTTTTTTTCCTTTTCTAAATCATCCTTGTTTTTATGTGAATTAACCCAATTTATCTTTGCTTTCTGACAAAAATCTTTAAAAATACCATCCTGTAGCTTAAACTCAATAGCTCCATCCCCATTTGATACTGGTCTCAATCCCTCTACAAAATCCGTATAATCATAAGATGGGTGAAATTGTACAAATTCGATTTGGTCTTCGTTGCCATCCGTTAATTCTTTGGCAATTTCTTTAGCAAGATAAGTTTTTCCTGTGCCAGGAGCACCTCGGAGGATGAGGTTTTTGGATTGTAATAAGATATTACTCAAGGGATGATGAATACTATTTTGTTCAGACATTTCTTTCTCTCCTTGCTTATTATCACTGTCTATAAAATCTTTTGAATATTCAAATAAAACACTACCCAAAATTGAAGATTCTAGTTCAGGATAGGTTTTAGAAAATAGTTTACAAATCTCATGATTCTGACGATAGGGTCCTCCTTGATTACTTTGAGGAATCAACCTATTCCAAAATTCATTTTGACTATTCATATTTACTCCTAAAAAAGAATGGTTCTCAGAATAAATACAAAGTAGTTTTGTCACCACAGCAGAACGACCAATAAATTCATTTGTTGACTTTTTCATATCAAATATAGGATTGTCAAAATCAAGTTTACTACCGATTTGAATAATCTGATACAGATCTCTTTTTAGTTTATTAAAACGTTGCTCCAATTCAGATATAGGAATGATTTTATTAGCTTGATTTTTATAGCTTTGGGTATCCTCATTCCAATAAATACCAAATTTTGAAGAGCCTCCTCCTCCAATACCTAAAAATAAAGATTTGTATTTCCCCCTCTCAAGACTATAGCAAAAAGAATTACTTTTAGCACCTTTCCCAATAACATAATCATCAATAGACATGGTTAAAATTCTATCAAGTGGCCACTCTTTAAGAAATTCTTCACGTAATTTTTCATTGTAAATACTATATTTAGATGCATCTTCTCTTAATCTTATTTTATTTTCTTGGTACCAATCATAAAAATCTTCCAAACTAACCTTTCTTTTCAGCATCATCTTACTCCTTTTATAATAATGTTCGAATAAAAAACTATATATTTCACATATAGAATATCATATCCTATAGAAAAAGAAAAGAATTTCTAAAGAAAAAGCCCAGTGTTAGGAGCTTCAATGTCTCTTAACACTAGACTTCTTTTCAATCTTAATAATACTCACCTTGACGGTAGTCCCATGAGTTAAAGGTATCTGACAGATGCATCATGATTTTATCAATGTCAAGCCCTTTGCGGATAACAACTGGTGCTGGTGAGATTGAACGGTCTCCTCCTTGTTCTGGGATGAGTTTACCATCTTTATCAACCATAGACACCATCACACCTTGTTCGTAGCGTGTTTCAACTGTTTTGTCTGGTTGAATAGAAGCAACGTAGTCGTCTGCTTCGATGACAAGGTCTACTGCTCCTTCGATACGTTCCCCGATACCTTCCACCTTACCACGGTTTCCTTTTCCAGATGGGTTAGCTGATGAAGCATAGACCATTTTACCTTCTTCCCAAAGTTTGGCAGCCAACTGTTCACCAGCTTTACCAAACTTGATGACAAAACAGCTAGTACCACGAACGTCTGTCATGAGTTCTTCACGACCATCACCGTATGCTTTCAATTTCTCAAAGGCTTCTGGTTTCCATGGAAGGATACAACCTAGAAGAATGTCTTCGTCCCAATGTTTTTGGTAGAAAGCTTCAATTTCTGGGTTGAGTTGTGCTAAAGCGCGAAGCTCATCCATGCTACCGCAGAGAACGACGCCTGGCTTGTTACGGTTACGTTCTTTAGCTTCAAATTTGCGTTCAAGTCCTGCCTTGTCGCTGGTCATGATGATATAGCCGACTTTGGTAGGGCAAACGATACAACCGCCCTCACCTTTTAAAATATCATAGCCTTCTTGTGAAAGTGTTCCGTTCCATTGAATGTGTTTTGTCATAATTCTATAGTTCCTTTTCTAATTTTTTCTAATCCTGCCAGTAGGCTGGACGTTGTTTTTCATAAGCAGCAATCAAGTCTTCATACTGCAAAGTAATACCGATATCATCCAAACCATTTAAGAGCTTGTGTTTCCATTCACTATCGATTTCAAAAGTGAATTCTCCAACTGGTGAGATGATTTTCTGTTGTTCCAAGTCCACGGTTACCTGATCGCTTGGTTGTAACTGGGCTAGTTTCTCTCTAACCTCTCTGGGCTGGACAATAGGTAACATACCATTATTGAGTTCATTATTGTAATGAATATCACCAAAAGACCCTGCAATCACGACTTTAAAACCATAGTCAGCTAATGCCCAAGCTGCGTGTTCCCTAGACGATCCTGCGCCAAAGTTATCCCCTGAGATGAGAATACTGGCTTTACGGTATTCTGGTCGGTTAAAGACAAAGTCTGGATCCTCAGTATACTTATCGTCAAGATATCGCCAAGCATACATGAGGTACTTACCAAAGCCTTTCTTATCAATTAACTTGAGAAACTGCTTGGGAAGGATTTGGTCGGTATCAATGTTATCATTCATAAGAGGAACGGTCGTTCCCGTATAAACTGTAAATTTCTCCATATCCTCTCCTTACTGGGCTTCTGGCATTTGCCGAACATCTACGAAGCGCCCTGCGATAGCTGCTGCTGCTGCCATAGCTGGACTACAGAGATGGGTCTTAGCGCCAAATCCCTGTCTATCTTCAAAGTTTCGATTACTGGTTGAAGCACAGTGAACACCATCAGGTACCTTGTCGGGATTCATCCCCAGGCACATAGAGCAACCTGGGTCTCTCCACTCAAAGCCAGCGTCTAAGAAAACCTTATCCAAGCCCAACTTCTCCGCAGCTCGTTTCACAGGACGCGATCCTGGCACTACAATTGCTGTTAGATTGGGAGCAATCTTCTTCCCTTTAACAAATCGCGCAGCCAGCTGCAAGTCACTGAGACGAGCATTGGTACAAGATCCAATAAAGATATAGCCTAGTTCAATGTCCGCTGGCTTTTGACCAGGTTCCAAGTCCATGTAATGATAAGCTCGTTCATCATTCATATCCTTAATTTCTGGAAAACTACTGTCAAAGTCAACGCCCATAGCAGGATTGGTTCCCCAGGTCACCATAGGTGCCAAGTCAGAGACATCCATCTGGATAACCTTATCATAGACAGCATCACTATCACTGACAAGGGTCTTCCAGTCGGCAACTGCCTCCTCGAAATCCTCTGGAACACATTCTCGTCCTTTGAGATAATCATAGGTAGTTTGATCTGGATTCATGATGCCCATCTTAGAGCCAAACTCGATGGACATATTGCAGATGGTCATTCGCTCTTCCATGGTCAGAGCATCAATCGCTTGCCCACGATATTCCACCACATAGCCTACACCACAAGCAACGCCGTACTTGGCAATCAAGGCAAGAATGTAATCCTTGGAATAGACTCCTTTTTGAGGAACACCAGTGAATTCTACCAACATTTTCTTGGGTTTGACTTGCCAGAGGGTCTGGGTAGCGAAGACATGCTCGACTTCACTGGTCCCAATCCCAAAGGCGATGGCTCCGAAAGCTCCGTGAGTAGCCGTATGGCTGTCTCCACAGACAATGAATTTTCCTGGTTGCGTCCGTCCTGTTTCTGGACCTACCATGTGAACAATCCCCTGCTTTTCAGAACCGTGGGCCGCATGTTCAATCCCAAACTCCTCAACATTTTCAGCAAGCTTATCAATTTGAGCCTTAGAAATCACATCTCGAATATCGTAGATATTGACAGTTGGTACATTGTGATCAAAGGTTCCAAATGTCAAGTCTGGCCGTCTCAATCTGCGACCTGTATCTCGCAATCCTTGAAAAGCTTGGGGACTGGTCACTTCATGAATATAGTGCTGATCCACATACATGAGTTGGGGTTGCCCTTCTTCTCCTGTGATGACATGGCGGTCCCATAATTTATCAAAAATCGATTTCCCTGCCATCCATTACCTCCAAATAAAATATAAGGCTACTAGTGTGGTTACCATCCCGAGAAACCAAACTGTTTTAAAATACCATTTTCTAGTCTTGTGGTGAAAGGTGATTCCTGCTAACCAGGCACCAAAACCACCACAAGTAAGAGCCAAAATGAGTAAGATTTTCTCTGGGATGCGCCAAGTACCTCTTCTTGCCTTGGATTTGTCAATGCCATAAATCAAGAAAATCAGTAAATTCCAAATCAAGAGAGCTAGCGTGATTCCTTCATTTATCTTCATAATCTTTCAATGATGGCTTCTGTCATTTCCTTGGTCGAAGCCTGTCCTCCTATATCTCTCGTTAAAATTCCTGCTGCCAAACTGGCTTCTACAGCTTGTTCAATACAGCTTGCATCCTCATAACGTCCAAAGCTATCTCTCAACATCATGGCAACTGACAAAATCATGGAAATAGGATTAGCAATTCCTTGACCTGCAATATCAGGCGCTGAACCATGAATAGGCTCATAAAGACTTGGTCCCTTTTCAGAATGACTGGCTGATGGCATGACACCTAGTGTGCCTGATAGAACACTCGATTCATCAGATAAGATATCTCCGAAAAGATTCTCTGTCACGATGACATCAAACTTAGCAGGATTGGTAATCATGAGCATGGCAGCTGAGTCGACTAGCTGGTGTTCCAAGATCACATCTGGGAAATCCTGCGCGACTTCCTCAGCTACTCTGCGCCAGAGTTTTGATGTCGCTAAAACATTTTGCTTATCGATACTAGTAACGATTTTTCTGCGATTTCTTGCAATTTCAAAGGCCTTGCGAATAATCCGCTCTACTTCTTCATAGCTATAGTCGTTGATATCACGTGCTTTTCGCTCTTCAAGGATATGATCTCCAAAGTAAATCCCACCTG
Organism: Streptococcus oralis; assembly: GCF_023110435.1. Taxonomy (GTDB): domain Bacteria; phylum Bacillota; class Bacilli; order Lactobacillales; family Streptococcaceae; genus Streptococcus; species Streptococcus oralis_CF. Next base: position 506,271 of record NZ_JALDWB010000001.1, on the reverse strand, counting down.
TCAACTCACGCACCAAGACAAAGTCTACACAAGCAATTCGTTCCGATTTGAGAGGTGACAAATGCTTGAGACTGTCAAAGATTTTGACCGGGCGAATATTGGCATAGAGATTGAGTTCCTTACGGAGAGCCAGCAAGCCTTGTTCAGGCCGAATCGCTGCCCCATCATACTGGGGACTACCGATAGCCGCTAGGAGAATAGCATCTGCTTCTCTACATGCCTTGAGGGTTTCATCAGGCAAGGGATGCCCTGCTGCATCAATACCTGCACCTCCAAAGGGGCGTCTGTCTATCACATAGTCAAAACCCGTTTTTGAAGCTAGAGCTTCCAGAACCGCTAAACCAGCTTCCATGATTTCTGGGCCGATTTCATCCCCTGCTAGAGCTACTATTTTCTTTGTCATCGCATTCTCCTTTACACACTAGGCATGTCTCGGTAGGAAACGCTACGCCCCATCTCACCTGCATTCTCTTTTTGAACAAAGGTATTGGCATTTATATAAGCAATAGCCGAAGCCTTCAATACATCAAAGTCAAGACCTGCTGCGTTAAAGATGGTCTCTGTATCTCTGTTTTCAACAGTGACCAAGACTCGAGCCTGGGCATCGATTCCATCTGTCACAGCATCAATGGTATAGGACACCAAGCGGACAGATTGGTTAAAGAACTTATCGATAGCGTTAAAGATCGCTTCAACGGAACCTTGTCCTGTCGCATTAAACTCAATCTTCTCACCATCCATATTAGCCAGGCTAACAAGCGCTTCAATGTCATTGTCTGCATGAGTTTGAAGTTGTAAATCATCAAAGTGGAAGCCTTCTGGGTTTTCAACCATGGTTCCAGCTACCAGAGCTCGAATATCTGCATCTGTGATTTCTTGCTTTTTGTCTGCCAGCGCTTTGAACTTAGCAAAGAGTGGTTTGATATCCTCTTCTGAAAAGTCTAGGGCCAATTCTCTTAGTTTCTCAACGAAGGCATGGCGACCTGACAATTTTCCAAGCGGAAGACTATTACTCTTAACACCAACCAATTCAGGTGTGATGATTTCATAAGTGAGAGGATTTTTAAGGACTCCATCTTGGTGAATACCCGATTCATGAGAGAAGGCATTACCACCAACCACAGCCTTGTTTTTAGGAACTGGAATACCTGAGAAGCGAGAAACCATTTCTGACGTATTCATTGTTTCATCCAAAACAATTTCACTAGTTGCTTGGAAGAAATCCTCACGAATCTTCAAAGCAACAGCTACTTCTTCAAGAGCAACATTACCTGCGCGTTCACCGATACCATTAATAGTTCCCTGGACACGTCCAGCACCGTGTTTAATTGCTGTCAAAGTATTTGCAGTTGCCATACCAAGATCATCGTGACAGTGGACACCAAAGACAACTTTATGATCTGATTTAATATTTTCAGTCAAGTGATCAAAGATGCGTGCAAACTCTTCTGGAGTCGTAAAGCCAACTGTGTCAGGGATATTGATATAAGATGCACCTGCATCGACCGCTGTTTGAACGACTTGTAAGAGGAAATCCAATTCTGTTCTAGTCGCATCTTCAGGAGAGAACTCGACAACCTCAAACTTAGAACGTGCATAAGAAACATGTTCCTTGATAGCTTCTAAAATCTCTTCCTTGCTCTTATTGAGTTTATACTTGCGGTGAATCGGACTGGTCGCGATAAAGACGTGAACCTGAGGATACTTGGCATCCTTGAGCGCCTCATAACAAGCATCAATATCAGATTTTACAGAACGAGCTAATCCTGTCACTGCTGTTTTTTTCATAGCTTTAGCAATTTCTTGAACGGCTATAAATGAATCTGGACTAGCAGCCGGAAAACCAGCTTCAATTACAGAAATTCCCCATTTCTCCAGCTGTCTTGCAATGGAAACTTTTTCCTTGATTGAGAAGTTAACACCAGGTGTTTGTTCCCCATCACGAAGACTTGTATCAAAAAATTCAACTTTACGCATAAGAATTCCCCTTTTCCAAATATGGTTTTAAAAAAAACATCTCGCTCAGAAACCCAAGCGAGATGTTGATTTACTCCCGCTTGGTAAGCCAAACAGGACTAATGCTTTTGCACTAGCCCGAGTACCTCAACAACAAAGCAAATTGATTAAACTTAGCTGTTTTCATGTTTGACTTTCTCCTTCGTTTGATATCTTGTTTAGTATTTTAGCATAGCTAAAAGTACTTGTCAAGAAAAAATCCATTATTTTCTGAAAATTTCTTCAATAAAGAATATTTTGCTAATTGAAAGTGTTTGAAAAATCAAGTGAATTTCCTTATTTTTTCACAATTAAGTTCCAACTTCTTTCGATTAGTTCTAACACCTCTTCATCAAGTAAACTATCATCAAGAGCCAGACTAATCCAGTAGCGTTTGTTCATATGAAAAGCTGGATAAATGCCCTTATGTGAAAGCAAGTCCGCTACTTGATCGTGTTTGAGGTTGACAGCTTCCACTAGCCCTTCTCTTGCCTTATCTAGCCTATCCCAAGGTATTCTCATTAAAACAGCATACCACTTTTGATTGCCTTCATGGCGCAATACAGCTGTATCAGGCGACTTTTCCCACAGATACTCCAACTGATTACCATACTTTTCCTGAACCTGAGCCATGATACGCTTAGTCTGAGGGCAGATAAAATCTTGCACATCAAAGCAAGCCTTCCGAATCTGGTAGAGAATCTCCAGACAAGCCTCACGGACACTTCCTACAAAAGTCCCTCTCATGCTTTCCATATGGACTTGAGGATAGAGGTCACCAGTCTCCTGGTCAAAGACCTGAAAAGCTAGCTTCCCATCGGTAACTGAAACATTCATAACAAAGTCACCTTGCAAAATCATGCAACTATAGGTCCAGACTTCCCCCTTTTCTACAAAACCATAGGCATGGGCTTTTTCTTTATTAAACTGATAGGATTTAAAAATTTCAAACATATGTGAAAACTGCTACCCAAAGCTAGCAGTTCCTTTCTATTTTTTAAAAGACAACCTTGGTTCCATGAAGTTGTGTCACACCCAGTTGATCGATAAAGGTTTGACGGTTGTCCAAGTCAATTCCCCCACCTGGTAGAATCTCAATTTTACCTTTAGCATGTTCCAAAATTTTGTGGTAGTGAGCGAAACGTTTCTCTAGCGAGTCCCCAGACACACCAGCACGAGTCAGGATACGGGTAACACCAGCTTGGCTGAGCCAATCAATGGCTTCCAATTGCTCTTCATCACTCAATTCATCAAAGGCCATGTGAAAGACAATTTCCATCCCTTTAGATGCGGCAATCAGCTTCTCAAGATTAGGCTTATCCAACTTTTTATCAGCAGTTAAAGCCCCAAATACAACCCCTTGACTTCCAGCCTGAGCAGTCAAATGAATGTCTTCTAACATAATCGCTATTTCAAGATCATTATAGACAAAGTCGCCACCACGGGGACGAATCATTGTCATAATGGTCGTATCGTAGTTAGCTGCCAGTTCAACCGCTGCCTTGGTCACTCCATAGCTAGGTGTTGTTCCTCCCACTGCTAGATTGTCACAAAGTTCGATTCGACGAGCTCCAGCCTGCATCGCTTTTTCAAGCAAGGTCACATTTTCAGCACAAAATTCGTAAATCATTTGATTCTCCTTGATGTTTTCTTTAAATTTATTATATCATATTATTTGAATATGCTTTCATTTTTATCAAGGCAAATAACTACTATTTTTATCTATTCTTTGTCAGGAATGACTTTAAAGAGATAGTAGGTGATAAAGATAGTCAAGGCTCCCAGACCGATTTTGACTGGCAAAAGAGGGGCAAAATAAATAGAAATTCCCATCAAGATATAGATAGATACGATGATTTTTTTCTTTCGTTCTCGCGCTATTGACTTGGTTTCCCGAAAGTCAGCTACATAGGTCTGATAAAGCTTTGTATGATAAAGCCAGTCTTCAAAACGCTTAGAAGATTTGGAAAAACAAGCAATAGCTAACAAAAGAAAGGGAGTTGTTGGTAAAAGTGGTAGGACAACTCCAATAACAGCTAAAGCCAGTGAAATAAAGCCAATACTGAGGTAAATGAGACGCATGATTTCTCCTAGATAAATTACTCTTCCTCTAGTTTCGCATACAAGGGGGAAATTTGTCAAGCTTAAACTAAAAAGAGCCTGAAATTCATTTTCAGGACTCTTCATTTTATTTAATCTTTTCCTCTTCGTAGTCACCATTACTACATACAATCTGCTTGCCACCACCACGGACTTTTTTCTCCACAAGGAAATGTCCGCATTTTGGACAGTCACGGCCAATTGGTTTGTCCCAAGAGGTGAATTCACATTCTGGATAGCGATTGCAACCATAGAAGATACGATTGCGCTTGGTTTTGCGTTCAATGATTTGTCCCTGATGGCAGTTTGGACACTCGACTCCAATCTCTTTGACAATCGCTTGTGTGTGACGGCAGTCTGGGAAATTGCTACAAGCATAGAATTTACCAAAACGACCGAGCTTAATCACCATCGGACTGCCACAAACTTCACAGTCAAATCCAGCTGGCTCATCCTTGATCTGGATTTTTTCCATTTCGGATTCAGCCTTGGCTACTTCTTTAGAGAATGGTTTGTAAAAGGCGTCAATAACACGGTGCCACTGCTCTTTTCCAACCTCGACATCATCCAGTTTTCCTTCCATCTCAGCTGTGAAGGTCACATTGACAATATCTGGGAAGTATTCAACGATGAGCTTGTTAACAATTTCTCCCAGTTCTGTCGGTTCAAAACGTTTAGCAGCCAGACGAACGTAGTAGCGTTTTTGGATAGTTTCAATAGTTGGAGCATAGGTTGACGGACGTCCAACCCCATTTTCTTCCAAGGTCTTGATAAGAGTCGCTTCTGAATAGCGAGCAGGTGGTTGAGTGAAATGTTGCTCTGGCTTACTATTGACCTGCTTGACCACATCTCCAACAGCCATATCTGGCAACATCTTGTTCTTGTCAGAGTCATTATAAATAGCAAGATACCCATCAAACTTAACTTGGCTTCCATTTGCCGCAAACTGAACCCCATTTTGAGAGAGTTTAACAGCCATGGTATCAAAGATAGCGCCTGTCATCTGGCTGGCAACAAAACGATTCCAGATAAGGGTGTAGAGCTTGAGCTGGTCTTTGTCCAAGTACTTAGCGATACTTTCAGGTGTGTTAAAGACACTAGATGGGCGAATGGCTTCGTGGGCATCTTGAGCACCTGAGGCATTCTTGACCCTGCTACCATGCTTGGAATACTTGCTACCAAAACGGTCGTTAATGTAGCTTGCCGCTTCGTTCTGAGCCACAGGACTGATACGAGTCGAGTCTGTACGCATATAGGTAATCAAACCTTGCACGCCCGATCCGATATTGATCCCTTCATAGAGCTGCTGGGCCACCATCATAGTCTTTCGAGTACGGAAATTGATTTTGTTGGCAGCATCCATCTGCATGGTTGAAGTCGTATAAGGTAGGGGCGCATTGCGTTTGCGTTCTTTCTTGTCTACCTGGTCTACTGTAAAATCTTTGCTAGTCAAATGGGACAAGACTTCTTTGACTTCTTCATTGGTAGTCAATTTCATCTTTTTGCCATTCATACCATAGAAAGAAGCTTGAAATTGCTTGGTTTCCTTCTTAAAGATACCATCAATTGTCCAGTATTCTTCTGGTTGGAAGGCATTGATTTCATTTTCACGGTCAATGATGAGCTTAAGGGCAACTGACTGCACACGTCCTGCTGACAAGCCCTTCTTGACCTTTTTCCACAAAATTGGCGAAATCGAATACCCTACCAAGCGGTCTAAGACACGACGAGCCTGTTGGGCGTCGACCAAGTCCATGTCAATCTTGCGCGGTTCTTTAAAGGCATTTTTTACAGCGTCCTTAGTGATTTCATTAAAGACTACACGGTTGGCATCATTCTCATCCAAGTTGAGAATGTGAGCCAAATGCCAGGAAATCGCTTCTCCTTCACGGTCCGGGTCACTCGCCAGAAAGACTTTATTGGCCTTTTTGGCTTCTTTTTTTAAGTCATTGATGAGAGGGCCTTTTCCACGGATATTGATATACTGCGGTTCATAGTTATTTTCAATGTCGACTGACATACTGGATTTCTTCAAATCACGGATATGCCCGACACTAGCTAAAACCTTGTAGTTTCTGCCTAGATATTTTTCAATCGTTTTCGCCTTGGCAGGCGACTCCACGATGACTAGATTTTTCTTAACTGTTGATTTTTTCTTCTTTGTTGCCGTAGCCACACTATCACACCTTTTCAAAGTAATAAACTTTATAAAGTGTAAACCATTTTTAAAGACCTGTCAAGACTTAACTCCTATAGTATAGAAGAAAAGTTTATCTGAGTGAACCATTTCTCCTTAAAATTCAAACTCTGCTAGTACATCTTGCCCACTTGTGACCAGTTTTGCTCCCTCTTGGATCAGGTGGTGACAGCCATCTGAATGGCCATCTAAAATGTTCCCTGGAATGGCAAAGACATCACGCCCTTCCTCCATTGCTCGCTCACAAGTAATGAGACTCCCCGAACGCATCCTTGCCTCTGCTACAATAACCCCACGACACAGTCCTGCTATGATACGATTTCGAGCTGGAAAATGAAATTTCAGAGGTTGCTCGCCAGGTCCATATTCACTGAGAACCAGATGGTCATTGCCAATGTACTCCTGCAATCGTTTATTGGCACGTGGATAGAAAACATCCAATCCTGTTCCAATCACAGCAATCGTTTTTCCACCATTTTGGAGTGCAGCCATATGGGCAGCGGTATCAATCCCTTTGGCCAAACCACTAACCACGATTAACTCGTTTTCCAAACCTTGAATGACTTTCTGAACCGACTTTGCTCCCTGACTAGAACATGAACGACTCCCTACAAGAGCAACCTTCGGAAACTTCAGCAAGTCTAGATTTCCCTTATAAAACAAGAGCGCTGGAGCATCATAAATCTCACTCAGATCCCAAGGATAACAGTCGTCAAGAATAGAAAAGGATGGAAATTTCTGAAACTCCTTCTCCAACTGCGCATCATCTATCTGGAAATAGCGTTCCATAAAGACAGCAGGATTACGACACCCAGATATTTCTGCAATATCTCCTAACAAAAGTTCTTGATCTACAGTCTCGTCATATTCAAGAACAGTTAAAATCTGTTGATTGGTCAGTCCAGCTTTTCTTAATTTGTAAATCTCATAGTTTGTGATCTTCATATACAACTCCATTTCTTTTTCTACTCATCTATCTATTCGTAAAAAACATAAAAAGAAGACCAGTTGATCTTCTTTTTTCATTTATTCAGATTTAGTAGTTGACCAGCTACTTTCAACCATCGGTAAGATTGTTTTTAAAGTTTCCCCATCCCCTTCAAGTGAAACATAGCGGATTTTACCATCATTTGATCGGAAAACCCAGGTAACGAGATATTTCCCTGACTTAGCAATTGCATTGACAACATAGGCTTCATAACCTCCAATGGTCGATTTGGAGCCCCAAACCTTACTGAAATCAGAGCTTTGTTCTTTGGAAGTTAAAATACTAGCAGAGACAGTCACAACATCCAGTTTGGCATACTCTTCTTCGCTGATATTAAACTGCTCAGCCTTGAAGGTATTCAGCGTAACAATGTTGATATCTGTTCCATCGCAATACTGTATATCATTTCCACCTTCTACTTCATGGAATCGAACCCATGTTTTGGGTACCTTGACAAAACCATATTCATTCGAACCGATGATTTGCGTCTCTTCCTTTTTCGCTTCAGAAACGGCAGAGCTAGAGCTACTCGTTTCCTGACTGCTAGAAGAACTAACAACTGCAGACGAACTTTCTTCGGTTGCTGTTTGTGATTTATTGGAGCATGAAGCTAGAAAAACACTAGCAGTAACTACAGTACCTAAAATTAATAATTTTTTCATCCTACCACCTTTCCATCTGCATTATAAGAAAAATAAGAACTTCTGTCAAATTCTAACCTGATCTATTTTGTCAGTTGATGATTTTACTCGCTCTCATTTAAAGTAAAAACTCTTGAAAAATCTTCAAGAGTTTTGTTTTTTTATTTCTATTCTTCATCCATACTTAAGACGCTAAGGAAGGCTTCTTGTGGGACTTCTACTGATCCGATAGCTTTCAAGCGTTTCTTACCAGCTTTTTGTTTTTCAAGCAGTTTGCGTTTACGAGAAACGTCACCACCGTAACATTTGGCAAGTACGTTCTTACGAAGGGCCTTGATATCAGTACGGGCCACGATTTTGTGCCCAATAGCTGCTTGAATCGGCACCTCAAATTGTTGACGAGGGATGATTTTCTTGAGCTTATCCACGATGAGTTTCCCACGTTCGTAGGCAAAATCCTTGTGAACGATAAAGCTGAGGGCGTCCACCTTGTCCCCATTGAGAAGGATATCCATTTTGACCAGCTTAGATGGGCGGTACTCTGACAATTCGTAGTCAAAGCTTGCATAACCACGCGTTGAAGACTTAAGCTTATCAAAGAAGTCAAAGACGATTTCAGCAAGCGGAATTTGATAGATAACATTGACACGATTGTCATCAATATAGTCCATGGTCACAAAATCCCCACGCTTGCGCTGAGCTAGTTCCATAACTGCTCCGACAAACTCCTGCGGTACCATGATTTGCGCTTTAACATAAGGTTCTTCAATGGTCGCGATCTTAGTTGGGTCTGGAAATTCAGAGGGGTTAGACACATCCATAGATTCACCGTCAGTTTGGTTAACCTTGTAAATAACAGACGGAGCTGTCATGATGAGGTCAATATTGAACTCACGTTCTAAACGCTCTTGGATAACATCCATATGGAGAAGTCCAAGGAATCCACAACGGAAACCGAATCCAAGCGCCTGAGATGTTTCTGGTTCAAACTGAAGGCTGGCATCGTTAAGCTGCAATTTTTCAAGGGCTTCACGAAGGTCATTGTACTTATTTGATTCGATTGGATAAAGACCTGCAAAGACCATAGGGTTCATTTGCTTGTAACCATCAAGTGGTTCTGCTGCAGGATTGCTTGCTAGGGTCACTGTATCCCCGACACGCGTATCTTGAACCGTCTTGATAGAAGCCGCAATATAACCAACGTCACCTGTCGCTAGGAAATCGCGCCCGACTGCTTTCGGTGTAAAAATTCCGACCTCAGTCACATCAAAGGTCTTGCCATTGCTCATGAGCTGAATCTTATCGCCAGGTTTGACAACTCCATCCATGACACGCACTTGGAGGATAACCCCACGATAGGCATCATAAACTGAGTCGAAAATCAAGGCCTTGAGTGGCGCCGTCACATCACCAGTTGGGGCTGGCACTTTTTCCACGATTTGTTCGAGAATTTCTTCAATACCAATACCAGCTTTGGCAGAAGCTAAGACAGCTTCACTGGCATCCAGTCCAATGACATCCTCAATCTCTGTACGAACGCGCTCAGGATCGGCTGCTGGTAGGTCAATCTTGTTAATAACTGGAAGAATTTCCAAATCATTGTCCAAGGCTAGATAAACATTGGCAAGAGTTTGCGCTTCAATCCCTTGGGCCGCATCAACCACCAAAATCGCTCCTTCACAGGCAGCTAGCGAACGTGAAACTTCGTAGGTAAAGTCCACGTGCCCAGGTGTGTCAATCAAGTGGAAAATATAAGTTTCTCCGTCTTTAGCAGTGTAATTCAGCTCAATAGCATTGAGTTTAATGGTAATCCCACGTTCCCGCTCTAGATCCATACTATCCAGAAGCTGGGCTTGCATTTCACGACTAGAAACCGTCTCAGTCGCCTCCAAAATGCGGTCTGCAAGCGTTGACTTTCCGTGGTCAATATGTGCGATAATAGAGAAATTTCGAATCTTCTCCTGTCGTTTCTTTAATTCTTCTAAATTCATGACGCTCTTCCTTTCAGGGTATCTATTTATTATAAATTGTTTTTAACATTTTGACAAGACCATACCCTGCTAGGAGTACTAATCTTCGGCAATAAAGCCATCATTTTCGATAAAGTGGTGTTCTGTCATTCCTTGGTCTGTAAAGACGATCCCATGAAGGACACCACCATAGACAGCTCCTCCATCCATGCCAATCTTGCCATCTTCTGTAATCCAAAGCTCAGCAGTACCTCGGTCTTGCTTGAGCAAACCATAAACCGGTGTATGCCCAAAGACAATGGTTTTTCCTGTATGATTGACCGCTTCGTGGAATGGTTTTCTGAGCCAGACTTTCTTGTAATCAGTCGTTTCATGCCAGTCATCCAAGGTCAAATCAATACCCGCATGAACAAAGATATACTTGTCTGTCTCTACTACAAATGGCATTTGACGAATAAATTCCACCAAATCTGCTGCTTCTGTCGCAACCCGTTTAGCATCTTCTACGCCATCAACTGGTGCATCCAAGGGACGACCTAAAATAGAGTTAATGGTTGTATCACCACCATTGCGACGATAATGGTCATAGCTTTCTTCTGGATCATCGAGCCAAGTCAGAAACATATACTCGTGGTTTCCTGATAGACAGATAGCTTCATGATTTTCCACTAAGTCCTTAACCATTTCTAGAACACGGCGACTGTCTTCACCTCGGTCAATCAAATCCCCTAGAAAGAGCAACTGAGTGTGACCATCCCATGTTTTGAGAAGGTCTTCTAGCATACCTGCTTTTCCATGGACATCTCCAATTACATAATAGTCTGTCATTTATTTCTCCCTCGTTTGCAATAATTCTCTAGCTTGGGTAAGAGCCGCTTCGGTTACATTTTCCCCAGCCAACATTTTAGCTACTTCCTCTACTCGCTCTTCTAAAGTCAAGAGTCGAACCGTCGACACCGTTGAGTGCTCATCGCTAATCTTCTCAATAAAGAATTGATAGTCCGCGATGGCAATCACTTGTGGTAGGTGAGAGATTGCTAAAACCTGACCATGCTGACCAATCTTATGAATCTTCTGAGCAATGGCTTGGGCCACACGACCTGAAACTCCCGTATCCACCTCATCAAAGACAATACTGGTCTTACCTTCCTTACGAGAAAAGGCAGACTTGATGGCTAGCATGAGACGAGACAATTCCCCACCAGATGCAACCTTGACCAAGGGTTTAAAGTCCTCACCTGGGTTGGTCGAAATGTAAAACTCGACCATTTCATTACCTTCTCGACTGAATTTGCCCTTACTAAAGCGAACCTGGAACTGTGCCTTCTCCATATAGAGGTCTTGCAATTCTTGCTTAATCTCAGCTTCAAGCTGCTGAGCCAAATCATGACGAGCAGATGCAAGCTGGCCTGCCAAATCAACAAGATTAACTTCCAATTTCTTGAGCTCTGCTTCCATATCTTCGGAAGAAAGGTTATTTCCAGTCAAGAGATTGTACTCATCCGTAATCTTAGCAAAATAAAGCAAAACATCGTCCACAGTCCCACCGTACTTGCGGGTAATAGTATTCAGAAGATCTAAGCGATTTTCAACCTGCATGAGGCGATTACCATCAAAATCTAGATCTTCAATAATATCTTCCAAACGCTTGGTAATATCTTCTAGAACATAGTAGGTCTCTGATAGAGAACTTGAAATTTCACGGTATTCAGGGTCATATTCTTCGACACTTTCCATGTCATTCATGGCCGAACGCACATTGGCAAGACTGGAGAATTCCTCATTGTCCAACATAGAGTAAGCATTTGTCAAGGTATCTGCTATATTCTTGTGGTTTAGGAGTTTATCTCGTTCTTTGTTGAGAGCCAAGTCTTCACCAGCCTGCAAGTTTGCTGCTTCAATCTCTGCCATTTGAAATTCCAACATCTCAATGCGAGACTTGTGTTCCTGCTGGTTTTTCTTGACTTCAAGAACTTGTTTACGCATTTTGCGATAGGCATCAAAACTCGTCTGATAGGTCTCTTTCAACTCCAAGAAAGCTGCATCACCAAACCCATCCAACATCTGGATGTGCAGTTGAGGACGCATTAACTCCTCTTGGTCATGCTGACCATGGATATCTACAAGATGTTGCCCAATGGCGCGCAAGACAGAAAGATTGACCATCTGGCCATTCACGCGACTAACACTACGTCCGTTTTGGAGAATTTCACGGCGGATGATAATTTCATCACCCATTTCCAAACCTTGCTCTTCAAAGAGTTCTTGTATAGAACGGCTATTCTCAATCGAAAACAGTCCCTCAATCTCTGCCTTTGTGGCACCATGGCGAATAACATCCGTGGCAGCTCTTGCTCCCAGCATCATGTTCATGGCATCGATGATGATCGATTTCCCAGCACCCGTTTCACCAGTTAAGACTGTCATGCCTTTTTCAAAGTTGAGGGAAATGGCTTCAATAATGGCAAAGTTTTTAATCGAAATTTCAAGTAACATATAAACCTACCAATTTTTTACTTGTTCAAACATTTCCTTGGCGTCTTCTTCATTTCTCAAGATAATCAAAATTGAGTTGTCGTCTGCCAGACAGTTGAAAATTCTCTCTGAGAAAGTATTCATCAGCTGACTCTTGACAAAGGCAGTATTCCCAGGAATGACATCCAGATTGATCATATTTCCCATGCGCTCAGAACCTACTATGTTATTCTCAGCCAACTGCAAACTTCTTACAATTGTTTTTGGCAATTCATAGATGTATTTATTGTTCTTCAAGGGAATTTTTACGATGCCCAGTTCCTTAATATCTCGTGACACCGTTGCTTGAGTGGCAGAGATACCTGCCTCTTTTAAATGCTCAACGATTTCTTCCTGTGTTCCGATTTGATAATCCGTAACAAATCTTCTAATTTTTTCAAGTCTCTCTTTTTTATTCATCTTTAAATTCTCTATGTGCTCTCTCTACAACTTTTTCTATTTCAGGGGCAACTTGGTTACTTGCTCCCTCTTCCTTTTTCAAATATGCCAGAAATTCGATATTTCCATGTCCACCTTGGATTGGTGAATAGTCTAATCCAAGCACTGAAAAACCTTGCTCAACTGCCATAGCAGTGACTGATTCAAGGACATGTTGATGAACCTTGGCATCACGAATAATTCCATTTTTCCCGATTTGCTCCCGGCCTGCTTCAAACTGGGGCTTAACCAGAGCCACAACCTGACCTTGATCAGCCAAGACGCGGTGCAAGGCAGGCAAAATCAGACTCAGGGAAATGAAACTCACATCAATACTGGCAAAGCTCGGTTCCTGCTCAAAATCAGTCTTTTCAGCATAACGAAAATTAAACTGCTCCATGCTGACAACTCGTGGATCTTGGCGCAATTTCCAAGCCAACTGATTGGTACCAACATCAACTGCAAAGACCAACTCAGCACCATTCTGCAACATGACGTCGGTAAATCCTCCAGTGGAGGCCCCAATATCAATCGTTGTTTCCCCATCCACTGACAAATCAAAGACCTGCAAGGCCTTTTCCAGTTTCAAACCACCACGACTGACATACTTGAGTTTTTCACCTTTGAGTTTTAGCTCAGTATCATCTGGAATCTTCTCTCCCGGTTTGTCAAAGCGTTCTCCATTAAGGATTGCTACAACAAGCCCAGCCATGACACCACGCTTGGCCTGTTCTCGCGTTTCAAACAAGCCCTGTTTATAAGCTAGTACATCCACTCTTTCCTTAGCCATTGATTCTCAAACTTTCTACTACTCTTACAATTGATTCTGTTTCAAAGGGAACCTGCTGGGCAATTTCTTCTAATTTTACATTAGCTTGATCCAGGGTTTGGTTACAAAAGGCAATCGCCTCCTCCAAACCCAACAAGGCAGGGTAGGTTGACTTTTCTGCCTGCAAATCCTTTTGTGGGGTCTTGCCGATTTCCTCAAAACTAGCGGTCACATCCAGCACATCATCTCGAACTTGAAAGGCAAGCCCAATCAATTCACCCACAGTTTTCAGTTTTGCTTGTAACTCTGGTGCTAATTCTGCTATGATAGCAGCTGCTTGGAAAGGATAGGCTAGTAATTTACCTGTTTTATTAGCATGAATGGTCTGGAGTGCGTCCAAAGACAAGTGCTGGTGTTCACCCTCCATGTCCAGAACCTGCCCTGCAACCATGCCCAGACTTCCTGATGCTAGGGATAGATTGGCAATCAAGTCCACCTTGATCTGACTTGGCAAATCTGCCTGCGCTATCAATGCAGAGGGATCTAGGAACAAGGCATCTCCTGCCAAAATCGCCATAGCTTCACCGAATTTCTTATGGTTGGTCAAACGCCCTCGACGATAATCATCATCATCCATTGCAGGAAGATCATCGTGAATCAAGCTCCCCGTATGAATCATTTCCAAAGCCGCGGCTACCTGCGCATGAGCTGGTCTAATAGCGACTTGCAAGGCTTCCAGAACTTCCAACAAGAGAAAAGGCCGAATACGCTTGCCACCAGCATGAATGGAATAGAGCACGGACTCTCGCAAACTAGAGGCAAACTGCTGGTCCCCATAAAAATCTTCCAAAGCCGACTCAACAAGAGCTAATTTTTCTTGCTTCTTCATTCAAAATCACTTTCTGTTCCGTCTTCTTGCATGACCTTGACCAAGGTCTTTTCAGCCTTGCCCAGCGTCGCCTGAAGTTCTTTTGACAAGACCATGCCCTTTTGAAAGGCCGCAATCGCATCTTCCAGAGCGATTTCACCATTTTCCAAACTTTGGACAATGGTTTCCAGTTCTGCTAGATTTTCCTCAAATTTCTTTTGTTTTGACATCTTTAACCTCTAATTCTACCTGACCATCTCGCATCAAAAGCGTCACTTGGTCTTTTTTCTTCAACATCTCAACCGAATCGACTACTGACTCTTCTTTTTTGACAATTGCATAACCACGCGCCACGATTCGACTGGTATCCAACATGAGCAAGGCTTCTGAAAGTCGCTTCACTTCAGCAACCTTGGCGTCATAAACCAGCGCCATTTGGCTACGTAGGAGCTTGTCCAACTGAGCAAGCCGATCCTGATAGCGTTGGATTTTGGTAACAGGTGATAATTGGACTAGTTGATGCGTCCTTGCTTGTACAACTTGTTTACTATCAGAAATCCGTGTTCGCAAACTTTGTTTTAAGCGCAGTTGTAGTTGATCTAAGCGTTGCAAATAACCATCATACAAGCGCTCTGGTTGTCTAAAGATAACAGACTGGCTGCATTTTTTTAGAGCTTCTTTTTTTCTTGACAGGACATTTTGTACAGCTGTCGCCATCCGTTTTTCCTGATTTTGCAAATGAGTCAAGAGATCCAACTTGGTTACAGGCGTTGCCAGTTCTGCAGCAGCAGTTGGCGTCGCCGCCCGACGATCCGCCACAAAGTCTGCCAAGGTCACATCCGTCTCATGCCCAACACTAGAAATGATTGGCAAGCAAGATTCAAAAATAGCCCGTACCACAATTTCTTCGTTAAAGGCCCAGAGATCCTCGATGGAACCACCACCGCGGCCAATGATGAGAACATCTAGGTCCTCACGCTCATTAGCACGCGCAATATTTCGAGCAATTTCCTCCGCAGCTCCATCACCTTGCACCTTGGTCGGATAGAGAAGAATATCGACACCAGGAAATCGTCTGCTGACGGTCGTGATAATATCTCGAATAACGGCTCCACTGCGACTGGTTACTACGCCGATACGCTTAGCAAATTGGGGCAGAGGTTGCTTGAACCTCTCTTGAAACAAACCTTCTTCTGTCAATTTTTTCTTGAGTTGTTCAAACTGAATCGCAAGCGCCCCAACCCCATCAGGCTCAGCCTTTTCAATGATGATGGAGTAGCTACCGCTTGGTTCATAAACCTGCACACGCCCAATCACATTGATTTTCATTCCTTCTTCGAGGTCGAAGCCTAATTTCTGATAGATCCCTGACCAGATGGTTGCTTGAATAACCGCGTGGTCATCTTTTAGGGAGAAATATTGGTGAGTAGGACGTTTACGAAAGTTGGAAACTTGACCAGTTAAATAGACCCGTTCCAAGTAAGGGTCTTTATCGAATTTCATTTTCAGATACTTGGTCAAAGTTGTTACCGATAAATACTTTTCCATCTCCACCTACTATTCATTTTCTTGCTTTTCCATGGGTATTATTATACCAAAAATATGCTTAAAAATCTCCTTTTGCATACCGAAACTAAAGGAAAAATAGAAAAAGGAGGCCAAGCCTCCTCGTCTGATTATTTGCTGTTACGAGCTTCTTCCAAAATCTTTGCAATTTTTGTCGTCAAAAGATCGATAGCCACGGTATTGCTGACTCCCTCAGGAATGACGATATCCGCATACCGCTTAGTCGGCTCGATAAACTGGTGGTACATAGGTTTTACCACACCCAGATATTGGTCAATCACGCTATCCAAGCTACGGCCGCGCTCTTCCATATCACGCTTAATCCGACGAATAATGCGCACATCATCATCCGTATCCACAAAAATCTTGATATCCATCAAATCGCGCAGACGCTTGTCCTCCAAGACCAAAATTCCCTCAACGATAAAGACATCTTGAGGCTCCTGACGATAGGTCTTGCTACTCCGTGTATGCGCTGTATAGTCATAAGTTGGAATGTCTACCGGACGTCCTGCCAACAATTCCTTAATCTGCTCGATCATCAGATCTGTATCAAAGGCAAAAGGGTGGTCGTAGTTGGTTTTGACGCGTTCTTCAAAGGTCAAATGAGACTGATCCTTGTAGTATGAATCATGCTCAATCATGGAAATCTTTTCATCAGGAAAGTGCGATAAAATGGCTCTTGAAACACTAGTTTTTCCTCCACCAGAACCACCTGTCACTCCGATAATGATTGGTCTATTTTGCATGCTATCCTCCGTTTTTTTATCCGTCGTCTATTCTATCACATTTTTAGCCAAATTTATAGTCTGATTTTGGATAGATTATGGGTAACAATTCAAATCCCTACATCTCAGTTAGACTAGATAAAAACCTTCCTTGGTTTGTAAAGTTCACCCCGTTTTTCAAGAATGGCTAGCAATTTTTCTCCCTCAAAGGCAGCCAATTCCTTATCCAACTGTTCTAGCTCGATAAAACGACCAAAGCGTACTTCTGTAGCCTGTTCTTGAGTTAGAAAAACTTTAACAAGGTCCCCTGTTCCAATCTCTAGAGGATGGAGAAAGTCCAGTTGACCAGCCTCCATTTTTTCAGCAATTTCTTCTAAGGTCAAGGCATCTTCTAACTGCAAACCTGCAGCACTAGTCCGTGTCAAATGGGACATATGAGCCGCATAACCAAGCTTTTCTCCCAAGTCAACAGACAAGGTACGGATGTAAGTTCCCTTACTGCATTTCACACGAAAAGTGAATCGTGCAAGTTCGCCCTCATAAGAAATCGGACTTGTCCGCTCAAAGCTATAAATAGTTACCTCACGTTTTGGACGCTCTACTTCCTGACCAGCACGCGCATACTCATAGAGCTTGCGACCATTGACCTTGACAGCCGAATACATGGGAGGAATCTGTTTGATAGATCCCGTCAGACTAGCTATCGCTTCGTCAACAATAGTTTCATCCAAGGGCGACAAAACAGGGGTCTCTGCGACCACTTCCCCACTAGCATCCTCGGTTATCGTTGAATAGCCCAGAGTGATTTCTCCCTCATAGACCTTGCCCTCGTCCTGCATAAACTCGACCATGCGTGTCGCCTTGCCAACTGCAACGGGCAAAACACCCACTACATCCGGATCTAAGGTCCCACCATGACCAATTTTCTTGGTGCCCAAAATCTTACGCAGTTTAAAAACCGCATCATGCGAGGTCATTCCCGCTTCTTTTTTTAAGTTGATAATACCGTTCATTTGTTACTTTCTAATTCCCTTTTCACTTTACATCAACATATTCTATCTTAGACAGATTTTAAAACTATATCAGCTCATTTTTCTAAATACTTCCTAGCTTCCTGAACATAGAAAAGTTCTGGATTTTCATGGGCGATGCTTTCAAACAAACTACGGGCACGTTCTTCATCTCCTTTTATTTGAGCATTGAGAGCGCCGTAATAAGAAAACATGATTCGAGCTAACTTATTTTCTGGTTCAGTGGTTTCGAAGTAGTCGTTCACTTCTTTATTGAACACAATATCTTTTATGGCTTGAGTTTGGGCGATTAGTTTAGCTTTCCCATCTTTCGAATCTGGCGCCTTGGACAATTGTTCCTCAAAGAAAGCAATGTCTCGCTCATCTTGAAGATGGATGGAAACTTTTAATAGTTCATAGGTTGATATTAAAAATGTATAGTCTCTTAATCTACCCCAAATTTTTTTCAAATTATACTTGGACATATTTTCCTTGGCAGATTGAAAATCTCCTTTTAGATAAGCCACTTGACCTTGGATAAATTGGTAATACTCACGATATGTTGCCCTAAAAGGCTTAATAGATTTTTCTGATTGAACTCTGAACATGTCCACATAGAGCTTAAGATTAATAGAATCGTTTAACATTAGATAAATAACCTTGTTTAGGACAAAACGTAAGTATAAAACTAGACTAGCAAATAGTACTACTACTAATAATAATATTACTCCCCACTTTTTCGTATCACTTTGGAAAATTAAAAACACAGCCAACACATCCAAAACAAGTGTAATAATTGAGCTAATTTGACTAATAGTCTCAATTTGTAGAAGAATATTCTCTGTCGCCCTACTTACTATTTTTTTTACTAATTTCATATGTTACTCTCATTTCACTGATTCTAAATATTTCTTCGCTTCCTGAACATAAAAGAGTTCTGGATTTTCATGGACAATACTTTCAAACAAAATTCGGGCACGAGCTTCATCTCCTTTTAATTGGGCATTGAGAGCTCCGTAATAAGAGAACATGATTCGAGCTAGCTTATTTTCTGATTCAGTGGTATCGAAGTAGTCGTTCGCTTCTTTATTGAACACAATATCTTTTATGGCTTGAGCTTGAGCAACGAGTTTAGCTTTGCCTCCTTTATAATCTGCAGCCTTGGACAATTGTTCCTCAAAGAAAGCAATATTTTGCTCATCTTTAAGATGAATAGAAACTAGCAATTGATTGGAGCTTGTTCTTAGAAATAAGTCTACCCTGAATCTCTTCCAAATTTTTTTAAAATTAATCTTTGCTAGGTATTCTTTAGCAGACTGAAAATCACCTTGTAGGAAACTGGTTTGTCCCTTAATAAAATGGAAATTTTCCTCATAAGTTGGTCTATAAGGTTTGATAGATTTCTCAGCTTCAGCCTTGAACATAGCTTCATATATCTCTAAATCTATAGAATCGTGTAACATTAAATAGATAACCTTGTTGGATACAACTCGTAAATATAAAACAAGAATAAGGAATCCCAACATAAATGATATAAATATTAACGACCATAATTTTTCATTACCTTTAGATTCTAGAATCACTGCTAGCACTCCCAAAGATATTCCTAAGACTGAACTAAGCTGACTAATAGTTTCTATTTGTAGAAGAGTGTTTTCTGTCGCCCTACTTACTATTTTTTCAATTAATTTCATATATTACTCTCATTTCACTGATTCTAAATATTTCTGCGCTTCCTGTACATAGAAAAGCTCTGGATTTTCATGGGCGATGCTTTCAAACAAGCTACGAGCACGAGCTTCGTCTCCTTTTAGCTGAGCGTTGAGTGCTCCGTAATAAGAAAACATGATTTGGGCTAACATATTTTCTGGTTCCGCAGTGTCGAAATAGTCGTTTGATATTTTATTGCAATAGATATCAACAATAGCCTTTAAACTCAAAATTTCTTCCTGATATCTAAAAATTTTTGATTGAAAGTGACTTGTTAGTTCTTCAATTTCTACCATTAATTCTTGCAATTCTAAACAATCATTCAAATGAACCAAGTTTAGGATGCTATAATACTTGATATGAAATACATAGTAGAGATTTTTGGATTTTTTTAGATTACTATTTTTTATTTTATTCAGCAATTCTAAACTATCTTGGAAGTATCCTCTATAAAAGGATACTCTTGCATTTGCCAAATATTTTGGAAGAATCTGAACATTTCTATTTAAAGAATTTTCCTCAGCTCTAGCAACTATATCCTGATACTTTGTTAAATTGATATCTTCAAATAAAATATCAATTAAAGCCTTATCAAGTAATAGTTTAGATAGAAGAATAAACAATATAAGAAGGACAAGAAATACTGTTAATAGCTTTGTATAAACAGTCGATGAATGGTTAAAAATATAGACATAAACCATTACTGTTGAAAACACTAAAAAATACAGCAAATATTTAAATATAATTTTAAGAAAAATTAATTCTATTTTATCAGCTGACCATATTCTAATAATTTCTATAGCTCTTTTCATATAAATTCCTGTTTCTAAGGTAATACTACTCCCCCTTCAGCGCTTCAAACTTAGCTTTCATAGTTGGATTTTTGAGAGTCAATTTTTTAACTGAAACATCTTCCAGCTTATTGTTAGCTAAGCGGAGTTGGTTTTCGGATGTTGTAAGGAATTTCTTGACCTCTTCCATCCGTTTGATGGCCTTATCGATTTCATCGATAGCTTTTCCAAAGTTGGTCGAAGCAGAGTTGTAGTTTTTGGCAAAAGCTACTTTGAAGGCATCCAAGTCTTCTTCAAAATGCGTAATATCGATATTCTGCTCCCGAACCAAGGCCAACTCTTGCTTGTATTTGAGAGAATTAAGAGCCGCATTACGCAAGAGACCAATCAACTGGATGAAGAACTGAGGACGAACCACATACATCTTTTCATACTCGTGGCTGACATCAACAATCCCTGTGTTAAAGTAGTCGTTATCTGCTTCTAACATGGTCACCAAAACTGCATACTCACAGTTCTTCTCCCGACGGTCCTTGTCCAATTCTTTGTAAAAATCTGCATTCTTATGCTTTTTCTCTGTGCCGTCCGCTTCATTTTTCATTTCAAACATGATGGAAATGAATTCTAGACCATTTTCATCAAAATCACGGAAGATAAAGTCACCCTTAGAACCACGCGCAGAAACCTTGTTATCCTTCTCAAAGTAGGCATTTGGAAAGGCGAAACTACGAACCTTGTTAAATTCACTCTCTGCATATTGTTCCAAACTTTCACCGATAGCTTTTGTGGATTGTTGAGCTTTGAAATTCTTGTAGAATTCGACTTGTTCACTGGCTGCCTTAAGCTGAGCTTCGTAATTTTGCTTAACAGAAGCCAAAGACAACTCATTTTCCTTTTCTTGCAAGAGGAGCTGGTTTTTTACCTGATCACGTTCTTTTTCTAAGTCAGAAAGGGTCTTTTGCAGTTGATTTTCATGCTCCAAACGCAAGGTGGCCAATTGGCTTTCCAAAGCCTGCACTTCCTTGTCCTTTGCTAATAAGGCCGCATGACTTGTCTGTTCAACTTCTTTCTTAGCTAACTCTTTCTCTGTATCAAAGTTTTGGATTTGACTCTGCAATTGCGCAATTTCTTGATCCTTCTGAGCCAGTTTAGTCTGTTGCTCATTCATGGCCTTTTGTTCAGCCAAGGCCAGCTCCTGCTTCATGCGATCGTGTAATTCCTTATCAAACTCAGCTGTTCTCACTTGGGATAAAAGTTCGGCATACTGACTTTCATTTACTGTAAAGACTTCCCCACAGTTGGGACATTTGATTTCGTTCATAACTTTCCTCTTTCTGGACTTCTGTAACCATTATATCATGCCTGAGGGAAAATCAAAAACAGCGAGTCGAAACCCACTGTTTATATCTGTTACTTTAAATTTTTTCCAAGGCCAAGCGCAAATCTTCAATCAAATCCTCAACATTTTCAAGACCGATAGACAAGCGGATTTGGTTTGGTGTGATACCTGCCGCTTCTAGATCTTTTTCTGACAACTGACCGTGAGTGGTTGTCGCTGGATGGACAACAAGCGATTTGGCATTTGCTACGTTTGCAAGGTCAGAGAAGATTTCCAAATTATCAATCACCTTGCGAGCCTCTGTCTCTCCACCTTTAACATGGAAGGTAAAGATTGAACCAACACCTTTTGGCAAATATTTCTCAGCCAAGGTATGGTAAGGACTGTCTGCTAGTTTTGGATAGTTGACTTTTTCAACCTTAGGATGGTTGACAAGGAAATCAACAATTTTCTCTGCATTTTGCACATGACGTTCAACACGAAGAGAGAGAGTTTCAAGTCCTTGGAGCAAGAGAAAGGCATTAAATGGTGACAAGGCTGCACCTGTATCACGAAGCAATTGAACTCGAACAGCGATAATAAAGGCTGCTGCCCCGACATCACGAGTATAGCTCAAGTTGTGGTAGCTAGGGTCTTCCTCTACAAATTGAGGGAATTTCCCTGAAGCTTCCCAGTCAAAACGACCGCTATCAACAATGACACCGCCAATAGTCGTACCATGACCACCGATAAACTTAGTCGCTGAGTGAATTGCAATATCTACACCGTGAGAGAAGACGTTAATCAAATATGGTGTGGCAAAGGTATTATCCGAAACAAGTGGAATTTGGTGTTTATGAGCAAGCTCTGCCAATTTTTCCAAGTCAGGAATGTTAATCAAGGGGTTCCCCAAGGTTTCAATCAAGACAAGCTTTGTATTGTCATTGATAGCTGCTTCTACTTCTTCCAAATTATCCACATCCACAAAGGTTGTTGTAATCCCATAACGAGGAAGGGTTTCTTTCAAGAGATTGAAGGTCCCACCGTAAATAGTTGACGCAGCCACCACATGGTCACCTGCGTGAGCAAGCGCCAAAATAGTGTAGGTTACAGCAGCCATACCTGATGCTGTCGCTAGTGCTCCAACACCACCTTCAAGAGCAGCGATTCTTTCTTCAAATGCCGCTGTTGTAGGGTTGGTAATACGAGTATAAATGTTCCCTGGTTTTCTCAAGGCAAACAGATCGGCACCTTCTTGCGTGTCATCAAAAACGAAGGATGTTGTTTGATAAATCGGTACTGCACGAGACTTAGTTGCTGGATCAACTACTTGCCCAGCATGTAATTGTAGAGTTTCAAATTTAAAATCACGAGTCATATGACGACCTCCAAATAGCTTCATTAGGGATATTGTATCATCTTGGGCTAGTCTTTTCCAATACCGTTTTTCTATATTTTGATATAAGGAACAACTATGACTAGTCTTACACATCAAACAAAAAAGCACGATTCACTCGTGCTCATTTCTTTAATCTACATAAGTATCTTCGTTTTTATTGAGGAAGGCGTAAGGCAAGCCCATCAAGAGACCTCCTCCGATAAAGTTTCCGACAAAGGTTACACCCCAGTGACGAAGAATATTAGGTATGTCAAAGTTAGCAATTGAATCTGCTGCAACACTGAACTTAACAATCGCAAAAGAAGCAAAGTTCGCAGCAATGTGTTCGTTTGTTAAGAATACAAACATGTAAATTGCTGATAAGACAAGCCAAAGTTTAGCCCCACCATCTTTCACCAAAACAAAGGAGAGAATGGCAATGTTTACAAAGACGTTTGCTAAAATACCTTCAAGTAAGACTAATTCATTGGAACGGCCTAATTTCATCTCAACAACTCCTGAAATGAAGCTGTCATGTGTCAGATTTGCGTAGGCTGCTGAGTGAGCAAATCCCCAACCTGCTATCAAAGCTCCTATGATATTGAACAAGGTACAGTAAAGTAAAATCTCAGCTGTTTTTCTCCAAGAGATTTTTTTCAAGAAACTACCAGCAGTCAAAAACATCATGTTGGAAGTTACCAACTCAGCATTTAAGAAAACAATGTAAGCCAATCCCCAAGCAAAAACGAATGGGAAAAGAAAACGTCCACTACCTGGAGCGATCTTATTAATCAAGTCAGCCCCAACTGCACCTGCGGCTGTACTAAATGTTAGAAAGGCACCTGCAAACATGGAACGAATTGCATACTTAAACTTGCTTTGGCTATAAAGACTTTCTTTCTTCTTACAAGCAAATTCAATCTTTGAGATAAATTCTGAAGAAACCATAAAAAAACTCCTAAACTTTTATTTGTGAATATTATAACATAAAGCACGCATTTTGAAAAGCCTTTCTTGTATACGTTTTCTACAAAGAAAATCAATGCATTGGGGAATTCCATAAATCTCTCCTTTACCCATTAACAGAAAAACATTCCAATGTTTCAAATTGATCATCCAAAAATTCAAACTCAAATAGGTGCCAGTCATCGAAGGTTTGCTCACAATAACTAACTGTTCCTTGATTGTAGTCAATGATAGGTTTCCCCAGCTTGTTCTTCACATCTTCCTCGCTGACTTCTCCATACATTTCCTTAAGATCAGCTAGCATGAAGTTGATAATTCTATTGAGATTCTCCTGATAATTTTTTGATAACAGTTCAACTTTATCTATAAAGTCACAATCAGGCTCTTCGTCCCAAACAAAGGTCACTCCCTCATGCTCATAAGTGTATTGCTGTAAACTCTCATCAAAATTCATTGTTCACTCTCCAAATCATTATCATTTACTAAAAATTTATTAACATTAATCAAAATGTTCAAATGATTTCATAAAAATGTCTTCCACACACGCGTACGATAAAATAACAACACTTGCAATGATTAGAAGATATCATCATAATGTTCACTCGCTTGTTTCACAAACTCGAAAATATTCAAAGATATGGGTTTCATTTCCAGTGAACCTAATGCCCCCAAATCATTCATATAAATAGTGTCGTCAGAATCTTTCTTTATAAAAAAAGCGACATCCCCATCTTGCCCAATCAGGAAAAAATCAGGTTCCCACTCTTCTATTTGGTAGGTGGAGTTTCTTTCTAGCAAATCTAGCTTCGAGTATAAGATGATACCTGTATTCTCTATTATCAACTCTTCTGCTTTGTCGATTTTACTCAAGAATTCTGCGTATAGGTTTGGAAGTACCAAGTCAATCTGATTATTCATTGTCAACTCCTCATCTATTTTTCCTACTGCGAAAGTCCTATATCTCATCTTCACTTAGTTCTCTAAAATGTAAAATATGATATCCAAAATAAGACTTCCCAGATTTCCCTATGAAGATTCCGTGTTCAGCCATATTGGCAATTTCTCCCAAGAATCTCATAGGAAGATCCTTGGCAAATGGAAAACTACTTGTTATGTCTTCTTTGAGCGTAACTAAAGACTTTTCTCTTAACTGACTCATTATCTATCCTCTCTTATACTAGACATCCTTCGGTTTATTACGATAAATCTTTCAACTTATCCATCACTTACAATTCTAATATGGTAGTTTTTAGTTTCATTCTTTAGATTCTTCACAAGGAGATCATTCTGTTTTGATTGTCCGAAGAAAAAACTGAGAGCTTTTCCATCTTTTCTTTCGATAAACAAATGATAACTTGCCCCATTCAATTTGACACTTCGAATATATTTGACTTCAATCCTTCTGATGTTATTCAGCGGAATGATTCTCTTCACAAATACAAAAGCATTGTGAATATAAAATCTCCCATTGGCAATGTGAAACGGGGCAAAAAAATTACCACCACTACGACGGACAATTATAAAACGTCGCCAAAAGATTAGTAAAAGAATAGAGGTTAATAAGTAAAAGGCAAAACTAAAGACAGAACCTTCCCACATCGTTTTCATTCCAATCCAAAAATATTCAAACATGATTATTCTCCTTTGACCGACGATTCTATTTGACAAAAAACCAGCGAAAAATACAATTCACTGGTTTTTGAGGTTAATAACGTTGTTTATATGTCTGATTAAAGGCGTTTAGGATATCATCAGATGTTTCAGAATATGCTTTAACTTCTTTAAAATCACCTTTAACAATAATCCGCTCTGTCGCATTATAGTCGACACAGGTTACCAATGTGATTTCTTTGATACCATCACGGTCTTCAATTTCGTCTACGCGATCAGGCGTCACGTGCTTCACCTCACGAATCTCATAGGTGTATACTTTATCTTTATCAGTCAGATAGATTTTCATCCCTGCCTTGGCATTGACCAAAGGTGAAAAGAGCATTTGGCTTGCATTTTCAGCAGTAAAGATATGGTGGCTGGCTAGTGAATAGTTGCCTTCCCCCATTTTCTGATTTGCTTTCATGGTCCCTGCCCCGTAGAACAAGTTTACATTATCTAAACCTTTAAAAATAGGCAGGTTGATCTCTACTTCAGGAATGGCAATCCCTCCTATGACTGGAAGTTGTTGAGCATCCCACTGGGCAGCTAACACCGCTTCTGATGAGATTGATTTGACAGAATCAAAATCGAAATTTCCTTCTGCCTCTTTATTCTCTTCAATCTTTTCCTTAGTCACCTGACTGACTTGATATTTATTGGTATTCCAAACCATAAACATGTTTCGGATCTTTGAATTAAAAATCAAGACCAAAGACAAGAGGATGAGAAAGACTGCTAGGATATTGGTCAGCAGGTTTCTGCGTTTCTTTTTTTTCTTTTTATTATCTTTTTCAGACATTATACTTCACTCTCTGTTTCGTTTTCAGTCCCAACTTCTTCTTTTTCTACCGCATCCACCGTTGTAAAGGTCACAATCTTGGCATCCTGGTCTAGACGCATCACCTTAACTCCCATAGTTGAGCGTCCTGTTTGTGAAATATTGGCAACGTTTGTTCGAATCATGACACCTGTATCCGTGATAATCATCAGATCTTCATCTCCTTTAACAGTGAGGAGACCTGCAAGAGGGCCATTCTTCTCAGCAACATTGGCTGTCTTCATCCCTTTACCACCACGACCTTTTGTTGGATATTCAGTTGCAAGAGTACGTTTACCATAACCTTTTTCAGTGATGATAAGGACCTCGTCCTGGTCAGTGATGACACTAGCACCAACTACAGTGTCTCCATCACGGAGGTTAACACCTCGGACACCTGTCGCGATACGGCTCATACCACGAACGGCTGATTGATTAAAGCGAACGGCATAACCAAACTTAGTACCAATGATGATATCTGTATCTTCTTCTGTCAGCAAGACATTAATCAGTTCATCTTCATCCTTGAGATTCAAAGCTTTAAGTCCATTTTGACGGATATTAGCAAATTCTTTAACACTGGTTCGTTTCACGATACCGTGACGGGTTGTGAAGAAGAGATAGGCGTCATCACTACGTTCAGATTTAACATTAATGATGGTTTGTATGCTCTCCCCTTCATCCAGCTTCAAAAGATTGACAACCGGCAATCCCTTGGCCGTGCGACCGTATTCAGGAATTTCATAACCTTTTAGTCGGTATACGCGACCTTTATTGGTAAAGAAGAGCAAGTGATCATGAGTGCTGGTTGAAACCAACTCACGCACAAAGTCATCATCCTTAACTCCTGTACCTTGGACTCCACGACCACCACGTTTTTGAGCAGTAAATTCACCTTGGTCCAAACGTTTGATATAGCCCTTGTTAGAAAGAGTGATTAAGACATCTGACTCCTCAATCAAGTCTTCATCTTCAAGAGTTAAGACTTCTCCAACCATCAACTCGGTACGACGTTTGTCACCGAATTTACGTTTTACTTCATCTAATTCATCTTTTATGATTTGCACTACGCGTTCTGGTTTAGCAAGAATATCGGTTAGGTCTGCAATCAAGGCAATCAATTCATCATATTCAGACTGAATCTTATCGCGTTCCAATCCTGTCAAACGACGAAGACGCATATCAAGGATAGCCTGACTTTGACGTTCAGAAAGCTTAAACTTGCTCATCAACTCAGCTTGTGCTTCCGCATCCGTTTCACTAGCACGGATGATACGGATCACTTCGTCGATATGGTCTAGCGCGATTAAAAGGCCTTCTAAGATGTGCGCACGCGCTTCTGCCTTTTCCTTGTCAAAACGAGTACGGCGAACAACCACTTCTTTTTGGTGCTCGATATAAGCATCCAAAATTTGACGAAGGGACAAAATCTTTGGTACGCCATTTTGAATAGCAAGCATATTGAAACCAAAGTTGGTTTGCATCTGGGTCATCTTGAAGAGGTTGTTAAGGATAACATTCGCAGACGCATCGCGTTTGACCTCTATCACAAAGCGAACCCCTTCACGGTTGGACTCATCACGTACAGCTGTAATGCCCTCAAGGCGTTTTTCCTGAACCAAGCGAACAATATGCTCATGGACCTTGGTTTTATTGACCATGTAAGGGAATTCTGTTACAACGATGCGCTCACGACCCGTCTTAGTGGTTTCAATCTCTGTGCGAGAACGAAGTACAATCGATCCTTTACCAGTCTCATAGGCCTTATGAATCCCTGATTTCCCCATAACAAGGGCACCAGTTGGAAAATCGGGACCAGGTAAAACTTCCATCAAGTCCTTAGTTGTCACATTCGGATTGTCCATGACGAGCTTTACAGCATCAATGGTTTCACCCAGGTTGTGAGGTGGAATATTGGTTGCCATCCCAACAGCGATACCAGTTGCCCCATTGACCAAAAGATTTGGAAAACGAGCTGGCAAGACCAAGGGTTCACGTTCATTAGCATCGTAGTTATCTACGAAATCAACTGTGTTTTTATTGATATCACGAAGCATTTCAAGAGCAATCTTGCTCATACGTGCCTCAGTATACCGCTGCGCGGCAGCACCGTCTCCATCCATGGAACCAAAGTTCCCATGCCCATCGACAAGCATGTAACGGTAGCTCCACCACTGGGCCATACGGACCATGGCTTCGTAAATAGAGGAATCCCCGTGTGGGTGGTATTTACCCATAACATCCCCTGTGATACGGGCTGATTTTTTATGAGGTTTGTCTGGAGTAACACCTAGTTCATTCATTCCGTAAAGAATACGGCGGTGGACAGGCTTCAAGCCATCTCGAACATCAGGAAGAGCACGCGCTACGATAACACTCATGGCGTAATCGATAAAGCTGGTCTTCATCTCCTTTGTCAGATTGACATTCACTAAATTTTTATCCTGCATTAATAAATGCCTCATTTCACTATTAGTAATTAGATATATTATACCATAAAATGTCCTTTATTTCAGGCTTCTGAAACTACTAAAACGTTTACATCTATAACCGAATAGAATATTCGTGACAAAGCTTTTTAAAAGTGATAGAATGAAAGTGTCTGGGGATTCCCCTAAAAAAAATGAAGGAGATGTTTAGATAATGACTTCAACTAAACAACACAAAAAAGTGATCCTTGTTGGTGACGGTGCCGTAGGTTCATCTTACGCTTTCGCACTTGTTAACCAAGGAATTGCACAAGAGCTTGGAATTATCGAAATTCCACAATTACACGAAAAAGCTGTTGGTGATGCGCTTGACCTTAGTCACGCCCTTGCCTTCACTTCACCTAAAAAAATCTACGCTGCTCAATACTCTGACTGTGCAGACGCTGACCTTGTTGTTATCACTGCAGGTGCTCCTCAAAAACCAGGTGAAACTCGCCTTGACCTTGTAGGTAAAAACTTGGCTATCAACAAATCAATCGTAACACAAGTTGTTGAATCAGGTTTTGATGGTATCTTCCTTGTTGCTGCTAACCCAGTTGACGTTTTGACTTACTCAACTTGGAAATTCTCTGGATTCCCTAAAGAACGCGTTATCGGTTCAGGTACTTCACTTGACTCAGCTCGTTTCCGTCAAGCACTTGCCGAAAAATTGGACGTTGATGCTCGTTCAGTTCACGCCTACATCATGGGTGAACACGGAGATTCTGAATTCGCTGTTTGGTCACATGCCAACATCGCTGGTGTAAACCTTGAAGAATTCCTTAAAGACACTCAAAACGTTCAAGAAGCTGAATTGATTGAATTGTTCGAAGGTGTTCGTGATGCTGCTTACACAATCATCAACAAAAAAGGAGCTACATACTATGGTATCGCCGTAGCACTTGCTCGTATCACAAAAGCAATCCTTGATGACGAAAATGCAGTACTTCCACTTTCTGTATTCCAAGAAGGTCAATACGGTGTGAAAGATGTCTTTATCGGCCAACCAGCTGTTGTTGGTGCACACGGTATCGTTCGTCCAGTAAACATCCCATTGAACGACGCGGAAACTCAAAAAATGCAAGCATCTGCTAAAGAATTGCAAGCAATCATTGATGAAGCATGGAAAAACCCTGATTTCCAAGCAGCTTCTAAAAACTAATTAAAAGAAGGTTCTCATTTCATGGGAGCCTTTTTCTTTTTACACAGAACGATAAAATCATATTTCCCAAAACAAAAAAGCCTGTCTCACAAGCTCAAATGCTTGATATGACAGGCTTTTTGAAAATTCATTATTTAACAGCGTCTTTAAGAGCTTTACCAGCTTTGAATGCTGGAACTTTAGAAGCTGCGATTTTGATTTCTTTACCAGTTTGTGGGTTGCGACCTTTACGTGCAGCACGCTCACGAACTTCAAAGTTACCAAAACCGATCAATTGAACTTTTTCACCAGCTGCAAGGTATTCAGTTACTGCTGCAAATACAGCGTCAACTGCTGCTGCTGAATCTTTCTTAGTCAATTCTGTAGCTTCTGCTACTTTAGCGATCAAATCTTGTTTGTTTGCCATGTTAATAATTCCTCCAAATAATTTCTAATTAACAAATATAATCATATCCTAAAATTGCCCACAGGTCAAGTCAAAAACGCTATTTCTAACGATTTTTCTCTATTTTTTTAGGAATGATATCGAACCAAGACAGCCCACGCATTTTCACCTGTATGGGTTTGAATGATGGAGCCTGTTTCCAGTACTGAGATTGGTTTTTCGACATAAGTTTGTAAAACATTCTTCATCTCATTGGCCCATTCATTGGTACCAGCGTAGGAAATTCCAATTTCCGCAACGGATTTATGAGAAAGGGTCTCGGCCAACTCGTCGAGCCATTTTTTAAATGTCTTAGCACCGCGCCCCTTAACGATTGGTTGGAGCTCATGGTTCCTCATTTGCATAACGACACGAATATTCAACAGAGAACTGATCAAGCCTGTCACACGTCCGATACGTCCACCTTTGACTAAATTTTCTAGAGTCGAAACGCCGATATAAAGTTCGGTATGATTTTTCACATCTTCCACATGTGCCAAGATAGTTTCTAAATCTTTGCCTTCTTGGGCAAGTTTAGCAGCTTCAACAACTTGAAACTTCATCGCCTGATCTGTAAAAGAACTATCAATAACGGTCACATCAGCGCTAGAGAGGCTCGCTCCTTGGCGAGCAGCTTCAACAGTACCAGATAATGCATGGGACATGTGGATAGCGAGAATCTGGCTACCATCTTTGCCTAGCTCTTCAAAAACCTCAGCAAATACTCCCACTGGAGGCTGACTGGTTTTGGGCAGGTTTTTACTTTGCTGCATAAGATGAAGGAATTCCCCTTCTTTCAAATCTGCATCAGAATAAAGGATACCATCAATCATCACAGATAAAGGAACAACGGTGATATTTAATTCTTTAACTACTTCTGGTTCAATAGTAACAGAGGAATCAGTTACAATTTTTACTTGTGTCATATCTTCAATCTTTCTATTCTTCTCAATAAGATAGGGATTTATCACTTTTATTATATCAAAAAATTGTTAAAAAATCATGATGAATCCAATGAAAAAGCTTGGAATTTTGGTATAATCTATCTATAGAAAAGCGAGGGAAAGTCATGATCCGAAAAGTTCAGCCTATTATTACTATCATACTTGGGGCAGCTATTTATGCCTTTGGTCTTACCTACTTTGTAGTT
This sequence comes from Streptococcus oralis, assembly GCF_023110435.1. GTDB lineage: Bacteria > Bacillota > Bacilli > Lactobacillales > Streptococcaceae > Streptococcus > Streptococcus oralis_CF. The sequence goes on along the minus strand of NZ_JALDWB010000001.1, from coordinate 474,650 downwards.
CCTCACCATTTGTTTGAAGGCGGAGCAACTGGTATCACATTGATTACCTTCTATCTCTTTAAAATTCCAGTCTCATTGATGAACCTCTTGATAAATATTCCTTTATTTATCCTAGCCTGGAAAATATTTGGTTCTAAGACTCTCTACTCCAGTCTCTTGGGAACTATCTCCCTCTCTGTCTGGCTTGCTGTCTTTGAACGAATTCCTTTACAATTTGACTTGCAAGGCGATCTCATTATCGTCTCTTTAGTTTCTGGTGTTTTACTGGGAGTTGGTTTGGGAATCATCTTTAATGCTGGTGGTACAACAGGTGGATCAGATATTGTTGCTCGCATCCTCAACAAATACACCAATATTTCAATTGGAAAATTGCTTTTCTCGCTTGATTTCATTATTCTAATGTTGATTTTGATTATCTTCCAAGATTTGCGCCTAGTGACTTATACTCTCTTATTTGACTTTATCATCGCTCGTGTTATCGACCTGATCGGTGAAGGAGGTTATGCTGGTAAAGGATTTATGATTATAACTCAATTTCCAGATCAGTTAGCCGAGAAAATTAACGATGAACTCGGACGTGGCGTAACCTTTATATCTGGTCAAGGCTACTACAGCAAAAAGGATTTAAAAATTATCTACTGTATCGTCGGTCGAAATGAAATCGTTAAAATGAAGGATATGATTCACCAAATCGATCCTCAAGCCTTTATCACCATCACTGAGGCTCATGAAATTCTGGGTGAGGGATTTACTTATGTAAAAGATTAAAAAAGCTGGGAATTCCCAGCTTTTATTTTTCTTCAGAAAGTGTAGAGTGACGATAGCCATAAGTAAAGTAAATCACTAGTCCAACCAACAAAGCAAGTCCAAAGGCAATCCATGTTTCCTTGGTATACTGAAGCATAAAGGAAACACAGATAAGGATGGAAAGGATCGGCAAAAGCGGCACTAAAGGAGTTTTGAATTCTCCTTCTTTTGGCATGCCCTTATCCTTTCTGAGCTTGATAATACCGTAGGCAAGTAGAATTAGATAGGCTAGTGTACAGATATTTAAAAAAGCAGCGATACTGGCTAGCGGAAAGACTCCTGCTGCAATGGCTGAAGCAACTCCTGTTAAGATAGTCGCATTCTTTGGAACCCGGCTAGTTTTACTTAGCTGTTTAAAACTTCGAGGTAATAGACCATCACGTGCTAAGCTGTAAACCATTCGAGAAAGAGCGTAGGTCATGGAAATACATACGGTTATCAGGGTTAGAATAGCTACCAGTGAAACATAGTTGGCTGCCCAGCCAATTCCGATACTACGCAATGAAAAGGCCACTGCATCATCCACATTGAGTTGGCTATAGTGAACAATCCCAGTCAATACTATTGTTACCAAGGCATAGAGAATGGTGACGATTGTCAGAGAAAGCACGATTCCGCGGGGAATATTTTTTTGCGGACTTTGAATTTCATCAACTGCCATGGAAATCGACTCAAAACCGAGAAAACCAAAGAACACCAAAGATGCGCCCGCCATAATCCCAGTACTTCCACCATATAGTTGACCAAAACCAAATGGAGCAAAATTCGTCCAATTTTCTGGCTTGATGTACCAAATACCAACTAGGATAAATAATGCGAGAGCTGAGAATTTCAAGACCACTAGAAGTGAATTAAAGCGTAAGGCTGCCTTGGAATTTAATAAAACCAATCCTGTTACCAAAATCAGTACCAGAATAGGCAGAAGGTCGATATAGGTGCCTTGTTCAGGGTTAAAGGTGCCATTCAAGGCTTGGGGCATGGAGATACCATAATTACTGAGCAACCCCTTAAAGTAAGCTGCCCAACCAGACGCCACACCTGAAACAGCTGTCATAAATTCCATGATGGTCAACCAGCCAGCAATCCATGCTGGTAATTCTCCTAAAATAGCATAGAGATAGCTATACACGCCACCAGTTGCAGGAACACGAGAGGCAAATTCTGCAAAAAAGAGGGCTGATAAAGAAACGCATAAAGCAGAAATCACAATGGAAACCACTAGTGATGGACCAGCTAGGGTAGCCGCTGCTGTTCCTGTAATGGTGAAAATCCCTGTCCCCACCATGGCACCAATCCCTAGAAGAATCAAATCCCACAATTTCAAATGGCGATGCATCTCTGTCTGTCTCAGACTAACATCCTTGATTCTAAAAATATTCATACTTCATCTCCACTAAGTGTAATTGTTTTATTTTACCATATAAAAGTATTTTTGTGAATATTTATTAGGTTCTTTTTTGAAAAAAATTCTGAACAGGAAGGATTCCTGTTCAGAATTTGCATATTCTTACCCAACTGATCCTTCCATCTCATAGCTAATCAAGCGGTTCAGCTCAACTGCGTATTCCATTGGAAGTTCTTTTGTGAAGGGCTCGACAAATCCCATGACAATCATCTCGGTTGCTTCAGATTCTGACAAGCCACGGCTCATGAGGTAGTAGAGTTGTTCTTCTGAAATCTTAGATACCTTGGCTTCGTGTTCCAAAGCAACTTGCGAGTTATGGATTTCATTAAATGGAATAGTATCTGATGCTGACAAGTCATCCATGATAATGGTGTCACACTCGATGTGAGAAACAGATTTCTTGGAGTTTTTGTTAAAGGTTACTTGTCCACGGTAGTCCACCTTTCCTCCACCTTTAGCGATAGATTTTGAAACAATAGATGAGCTTGTATGTGGAGCGTTGTGGATCATCTTGGCACCCGTATCTTGGTGTTGCCCTGCATTGGCAAAGGCAATTGAAAGCATGGTACCACGGGCTCCTTCTCCATCTAGATAAACAGATGGATATTTCATAGTTGTTTTGGCACCCAAGTTCCCATCAATCCACTCAACAGTAGCATCTTTTTGAGCTTTGGCACGTTTCGTTACCAAGTTATAGACGTTGTCAGACCAGTTTTGGATAGTCGTATAGCGCATATAAGCTCCGTCCAAGGCAAAGATTTCTACAATGGCTGCATGCAAACTGTTGCTTGAGTAAGTCGGTGCTGTACATCCTTCTACATAGTGGACACTTGCTCCCTCATCAACGATAATCAAGGTACGTTCAAACTGACCAGTATTTTCGTTATTAATACGGAAGTAGGTTTGAAGTGGAATATCTACCTTGACCCCTTTCGGTACGTAGATAAAGGTTCCACCAGACCATACTGCTGAGTTAAGGGCTGCCAACTTGTTATCTGTCGGCGGTACCAACTTCGCAAAATATTGTTTAAACAAGTCAGGGTATTCCTTGAGGGCAGAATCTGTATCTGTAAAGATAATTCCTAACTTCTCAAACTCTTCCTTCATGTTGTGGTATACCACTTCTGACTCGTACTGGGCAGAAGCTCCAGCTAGATAAGCACGTTCAGCCTCTGGAATCCCGATACGTTCAAAGGTTTCTTTAATCTTTTCAGGTACATCATCCCAAGAACGGGCAGGTTTATCAGAAGGTTTTTGGTAGTAGATCAAGTCATCAAAGTCAATCTCTGACAAGTCTGCTCCCCAAGTTTGCATGGGCATTTTTTTGAAGGTTTCATAAGATTTCAATCGAAATTCTAACATCCACTCAGGTTCTCCCTTAGCAGCTGATAATTCGCGAATGACATCTTCGTTCAATCCTTTTCCTGTCGATAGGACAGGCTCTACATCGTCATGGAAACCAAATTTATATTCACCAAGGTCAATTGGTTTTGGTTCTACTCTTTCTTCAGCCATAATATCCTTTCTTTCATTCTTCATTTCTACTGATTCGTAAGACAGAAGAAACTCGTCTTACTGTTTTTCTTGATTTTCAATTGTTTTCTTAAGAGCGTTCCAAGCTAGGGTTGCACACTTGATTCTTTGAGGGAATTTGGCAACACCTGATAAGAAGGCCGCGTCTCCAAGTTGGTCTTGACGCTCATCTTTTTGCCCTTGAACCATTTCAGAAAAAATAGCCGCAAGCTCTAAAATTTCTTGTTTGTTTTTTCCTAAAACGGCATCTGTCATCATACTAGCAGAGGCAGTTGAGATGGTACAACCCGAGTTTAGAAAAGCAATATCCTCTAAACGATCCTCTGCATCAAACTTGACAGAGAGGTTGATGACATCACCACAGGTTGGATTGTTGAGACTGATTTGTTCAGCGTCTTCTAACTTTCCTTGGTGATGTGGATTTTTCGAATGGTCTGCTACCACTGCCATATAAAGGCTATCTAGTTTAGAAAGTGCCATTGAAAAACTCCTTTGTCTTTTGTAAGGCATCGACTAGTTTGTCGCAATCTGCCTTGGTATTGTAAATATAAAAACTTGCTCGAGCTGTTGCTGGGACTTCTAGATACTGGAGCAAGGGTTGCGCACAATGGTGACCAGCACGAACAGCCACTCCTTCATAATCCAGAGCCGTCGCAAGATCGTGAGGATGAAGATCCCCTAAGTTAAAAGCAATGACACCTGAACGTTGAGACAAGTCCTGAGAACCGTAAATGGTCAATCCCTCAATTGCCTGCAGTTTTGGATAGACGTACGCAATCAATTCCTGTTCATGAGCTTCAATGGCATCCATGCCAATCTTTTCAAGATAATCTACTGCAGCAGCAAGTCCGATTGCACCCGCCATATTTGGCGTTCCAGCCTCAAATTTCCAAGGCAATTCCTTCCAACTAGCAGATTGCTCGTAGACGAAATCAATCATCTCTCCACCAAACTCAACTGGTGACATTTGTTCTAAATACTTCTCTTTTCCGTACAGAACACCGATACCAGTCGGACCAGCCATCTTGTGACCCGAAAAGGCAAAGAAGTCCACATCCAAGTCCTGAACATCAATCTTCATATGAGGCGTAGATTGAGCTCCATCCACCACCATGATAGCTCCAACTTCGTGGGCCAAATGAGTGATTTCTTTGATAGGATTGACCACACCCAAAACATTTGAGGCGTGAGCTAGGGAGACAAACTTGACCTTGTCAGTCAATTTAGCTCGCAAATCCTCCATATCCAGAGCTCCATTCTTGAGATAGACATAGACAAGCTCTGTCCCAGTCTTGCGACAGGCCTCCTGCCAAGGAATGATATTGGAATGGTGTTCCATGACGGAAATCAAGACCTGGTCTCCCTCAGTCAAGACTTCCTCAGCATAACGCGCTACCCAGTTAAGACTGGTCGTCGTTCCTCTAGTAAAGAGAACTTCCTTTGTCGAACCTGCATTGATAAATTTACGAATAGTTTCACGAGCAGCTTCATAAGATGCTGTCGCCCTTTCAGCCAAGGTATGGACACCACGATGAACATTGGCATTGTCCTGCTCATAGTAGCGGTTGATCGCTTCCAGAACTGCTAGTGGTTTTTGTGTCGTCGCAGCATTGTCCAGATAGACCAGAGGTTCATCGTTGACAATTTGGTCTAAAATTGGAAAATCCTTGCGAATCGCTTCTACATCTAACATAGACTTCCCCTTAGCGTTTTGACAATTTTTCTTCGACAGTTGCAATCATTTCGTCTCGAACTTCTTTGACTGGAATCTCAACGATAACAGAGCCAAGGAAACCACGAACAACCAAACGCTCTGCTGTTGCTTTGTCCAAGCCACGGCTCATAAGGTAGTACATGTCTTCTGGATCAACTTGTCCAATAGACGCTGCGTGTCCTGCAGTAACATCATTTTCATCAATCAAAAGAATTGGGTTGGCATCTGAACGCGCCTGGTCTGAAAGCATAAGAACACGGCTTTCTTGTTGCGCATCTGCTCCCTTAGCACCCTTGATGATGTGGCCGATACCATTAAAGGTCAAAGTTGCTTTTTCAAGGATAACCCCATGTTGGAGGATATTTCCGATAGAGTTGCAGCCGTAGTTAGTCACTCGAGTATCAATCCCTTGAATCTGGCGGCCGCTTGAAAGAGCTACGACTTTAAGGTCAGCATGGCTACCATTTCCAATCAAGTCACTATCAAAGTCCGCAACGACATTTCCTTCGTTCATAACACCGATTGCCCAGTCAATGCTTGCATCGTTGCCTAGTTTACCACGACGGCTAATGTAGGCAGTCACATTTTCACCTAAACGGTCAATAGCAGCAAATTTTACTTGCGCACCAGAACGAGCAATCACTTCAACTGTTATATTGGCAGTTGCCTTAGCACTACCTCCACCACGTGACTCTAGACGTTCAAGATAGCTTATTTTAGAGTTTTTACCAGCAATGATAAGAATATGCTTGTTAAATGGCACATCACTATCGCTGTCTTGGTAGAAAATTCCTTCGATTGGCTCTGTAATCTCAACATTATCTGGAATATAAAGAACAGCACCACTGTTAAAGTAAGCTGTATGGTAAGCTGCCAACTTGTCGTCATCATACTTAACTGATGACATGAAGAATTCCTCGATAAGTTCTGGAATTTCTTCTAAAGCTGAGTGAAAGTCTGTAAAGACTACTCCTTGTTCAGCCAATTCAACTGGAGTTTGTTCAAAAACAGTCTGCGTTCCTACTTGCACCAACTTCAAGTGATTATCTAGAGCCGTGAAGTCAGGAACATTTGCTGAAGGCTCACTTTCTGTGATGGTTCCATCCCCCAGATTCCAACGGTGAAATTTGACACGCTCGATAACTGGTAACTCCAAACTCTCAATCTTATCAAAAGCTTTTTGACGGAGGTCTGACAACCAGCTTGGTTCAGCGTGCGTTTCTGAAAAAAGTTTAATATTTTCTTTAGTCATTTACTTCTCCTAAAAGATACGAGGGAATTACAATTCTTCCTTGTAGTCGTAGCCAAGTTCTTCAGCTAGTTTTGCGTATCCTTCACGTTCCAAACGGGCTGCTAATTCTGGACCTCCAGAAAGGACCACACGACCTTCCATCATCACATGTACCACATCAGGTGTGATGTAGTTCAAAAGACGTTGGTAGTGAGTGATGATCATAGCACCAAAGCCTTCACCACGCATAGCATTGACACCTTTCGATACAACTTTAAGGGCGTCAATATCAAGACCTGAGTCAATCTCATCCAAAAGGGCAAAAGTTGGTTCCAACATCAAGAGTTGAAGAATTTCATTACGTTTTTTCTCACCACCAGAGAAACCTTCGTTGAGGTAACGCTCTGCCATTTCTTCTTTCATGTTGAGCAATTCCATCTTCTCATCTAATTTAGTGATGAACTCACGAACTGAAATCTTTTCATCGTCTTCTTTACCAGCATTCATGGCTGCACGAAGAAACTCAGCGTTAGTAATTCCTGGAATTTCAGATGGGTATTGCATAGCAAGGAAAAGTCCCATACGCGCACGCTCGTCTACTTCCAATTCAAGGATATTTACACCGTCAAACAAGACTTCACCTTTGGTAACTTCATAGTTAGGGTTCCCCATGATAGCGGCTGAAAGAGTCGATTTACCAGTACCATTTGGTCCCATGATAGCTGCGATTTCTCCTGTTTTTAGAGTCAGGTTGACTCCTTTCAAAATTTCTTTTCCTTCAATCTCAACGTGAAGATCTTTGATCTCTAATACTGACATGATAGTTCCTTTCTTTTTCAAACATTTTGCTCAATACTTTAGGAAATTGCTTACAATCCCTAAAAAATAGGACAAAATGTCAATAAATATACTCTACTAGTATAACAAAAAAAAGCCTAAAAGGCTTTGATTTTGTCTAGAAGCTGGGGGCTAATCCTTGCGGTTTAAGTGTTGATCAATAGCGTCTACAATTTTTCCCATCACGTAACTTAACCTAAAGTTTCGAAAGAGTAGAATCGCCCAAAAAGCTGCCATAACGTAGCGACCAGTCATTAAAGATTCATTGAAAAAATAAGTCTCAGCAGCCGTGAATAACGCTATTATGATAAATTGTTGTCTATTCATAAGATTATTGTATCATGAAATCCATTTTTAGTCTTCTTCAACCATGACTTTATCAGCCAGAAATTCAAATCCTTCTGGAATCAGGCTCCCTTCTTCTACCTCTTGGTCAGCTTGAGTAGACTTGTTTTTAGCTGAAAATGCTGCTCGAACCTCTTTCCATTCCTCTAGGGAAATAGCCAGAATCTCAGGTGAAAATCCAGCTGCCTGGCTGAGAATATTGCCGAACATGGTATTGAGGTTATCACGTTTCATGGTTTGACCAGCATTGAAATTAGACTCAAAGGCTAAAATAGCATGGTGTTCATTGGCCGCAACTGGTTGAGAACCTACGAGAAGGGCCTTATCAGGTCCAGCTAAACTTTCAATCACTTCTCCCCACGCATTCTGAAGGCGAATCAAGTTTTGACGTGCCAAATCAGGACTTTCGACAGCTTCTTGCAGGATAGACTGAACTTTGTTGCGATCCACTCGATAGACTGTCTTGGAAGTGGTTGGACGACTAGGAACAGGCACAACTTGTTTAGGAGCGGTGCCCACATTGGCAAGTTCTTGTTTGAGACGGGCAACTTCCTGTCTCAGTGCAGAAATTTCACTTTCAACAACTCCTGAAAGCGAAGATTCAGGTTTAATTTCAGCTAAACGAATGGTCATCATCTCAGCGTAAATCTTAGGTTGCAAGCTGGCCTTCATATCTGCTAAACTCACTGTCGCTAGACGAATCATTTCAAAGAGTCTTTCCTGAGACAGAGCTAGATTGTCCATAAAAACTGAACTATGATGAGTATTTTCGCCACCTGTCTGAACAACCAGTAGATCACGCAAATACTGCAAGAGATCCGTCACAAAACGAGTCATGCTCTTGCCATTTTCAAACAAAAGATTCAAAGAATTGAGAGCTTTTGGGACATCCTGTTGGGACAAGGCGGCCACATAGTCATCTAGAGCCGAAAGACTAATAGTGCCTGTAATCTCCTCAGAAATAGCTGTAGTTAAAGCATTCCCTTGTGTCAAACTCAAGGCTTGGTCCAAAATTGACAAGGCATCCCGCATCCCACCTTCAGCCCGTCTAGCGATAATTTCCACAGCCTCTGGTTCAGAACTGATATTCTCTTTTGACAAAATGGTTTGGATATGGTTCTTAATATCTTGCGTTCTAATCGATTTAAACTCAAAACGTTGGACGCGCGATAAAATAGTTGCTGGAATCTTGTGCAATTCGGTGGTCGCTAAAATAAAGACAACATTTTGAGTTGGTTCTTCTAGAGTCTTCAAAAGCGCATTAAAAGCTCCTGTAGACAACATATGAACCTCGTCTATGATATAGACCTTATAACGTGCCAAACTAGGAGCATAGGTGGATTTATCACGAATTTCTCGGATTTCATCAACTCCGTTATTCGAAGCCGCATCCATTTCGATAACATCTTCTAAGCTACCTTCTGTCACAGCCTGACAGATATAGCAGTTATTACATGGTTCTCCGTCTACCTGGTTTGGACAGTTCATTGCCTTGGCAAAAATCTTGGCTACACTGGTTTTCCCAGTTCCACGAGGGCCTGAGAAAAGATAAGCATGACTAATCTTTTCCTGCTCGACTGCCTGTTTTAGGGTTTTAGCCACAACCTCTTGTCCGACCAATTGTGAAAAAGTTTGGCTTCTATATTTTCGATAAAGTGCTTGATACATTAGGCTTTCTCCTCAAACATTGTAAAGTTCCATTCTGTCTTCTCAAGCAAAATAGCGACAAATTGTTCCAAGTAATCACGGTCAATGGCATTGTAATCATCAATAAGTGAAGAATCCAGGTCTAAGACACCCAGAAATCGACCATTCTTGAGCATGGGAACTACGATTTCACTCTTGGCCATACTATCACAAGAAATGTAGTTTGGATAGGTGCTCACATCGCCAACTAAAACAGTCTCTTGAAACTCAGCAGCTTCTCCACACACGCCTTTTCCAAGCGGAATGCGAATACAAGAAACACCACCCTGAAAAGGCCCTAAAACTAACTCGCTACCATCAAACAGATAAAATCCTGCAAATACAGTATTGGGAAAGCGAGATTTTAGGAGGGCACTAGCATTCGAAAGATTAGCAAGAACATTGCTCTCACCGTCAAGCAAATAAGAGAGTTCCTCATTTAACAATTGATATTGTGATTGTTTTTCTGAATCTAACATAGAACTATTATATCAAAAATGGGAAAGAGACAAAAGAAAAATCCCTTGTTTTAAACAAAGGATTTTGTGATTAACAATCTGATTAAAGTTCGATATCACCGAACAAGTCAGCCATTGAGAATCCTGTTTGTGTTTCTGGAAGTTCAAAATCACGTTTTTCTTGACGTTTTGGACGACGTGGACGAGCAGCACGTTTTTCTTCTTTTTGTCCTTCTTCTTGAGCTGGACGTTCTTCAAGAGCTTTGATAGAAAGTGATACACGTTCTGCGTCAGCGTTAACATCAAGGACCTTAACAGTAACTTCTTGACCAACAGTAAGAGCTTCTTTTGGATTTTCGATACGTTTGTGTGAAATTTGTGATACGTGAACAAGTCCATCGATACCTGGCAATACTTCAACAAATGCACCAAAGTCAGTCAAACGTTTAACTGTTCCTTCTACTACATCACCTTTAGCCAATTTTTGCTCAACACCATCCCATGGTCCAGGTGTTGTTGCTTTAAGTGAAAGTGATACGCGTCCTTCTTCTTCGTTAAGATCAAGGATCTTCACTTCAATTTCTTCACCAACAGTTACAACTGATTTAGGTGAAACGTTACGTTCATGTGACAATTCAGTCAAGTGAACCAATCCGTCAACACCACCAAGGTCGATGAAAGCACCAAAGCTTGTGATACGAGCAACTTTACCAGTTACTACATCACCAACAGCCAATTTACCGAACACTTCAGCACGAACTGCTGCAGTAGCTGCTTCAACAACTTCACGACGTGAAAGGATGAAGCGGTTTTCTTTAGGATCAACTTCTTTGATTTTAGCATCAAATTCTTGACCTACGAAACGCTCAGTGTTACGTACGAAACGAGTATCCAACATTGAAGCTGGGATAAATCCACGAACACCTTCAAATTCTACTGAAAGTCCACCTTTAACAGCACGAGTTCCTTTAACAGTAACAACTTCTTCTTCGCGTCCTACAAGTTTGTCCCATGCTTTGCGAGCTTCAAGGCGTTTTTTAGATACAAGGTATGTAACTGTATCAGTATCTTTACCAACTACTTGACGAAGTACAAGAACATCCAATACTTCCCCTACTTTCACAAAGTCATTGATATCTGCATCGCGATCGTTTGTCAATTCGCGAAGAGTCAAGACACCTTCAACACCAGTCCCAGAGATTGCAACGTTAGCTTGAGTCGCATCAACTGTCAATACTTCAGCACTAACAACATCACCAGGCTCAACTTGGCTAACGCTATTTAGCAAATCTTCAAATTCGTTCATCTAAAAAATCCTCCAACAATCAAGTCTTTTCCAAAACTTGACATACTTATAATTTTTTTCCTAAGCACCCGCAAGAACATGTTCGTTTTGTTCATGTCTTTCAATATAAAAATAAAATACCCTAAGATATTTTTCTTTTTATCTTGAATTTATTACCTAAGAACTGGGGTAGCTGGATTCGAACCAACGCATGAGGGAGTCAAAGTCCCTTGCCTTACCGCTTGGCTATACCCCAATGATGAGATGGAGAGAGAGGGATTCGAACCCCCGAACCCGAAGGAGCGGATTTACAGTCCGCCGCGTTTAGCCTCTTCGCTATCTCTCCAATGCTTAACGAAAACTATTATATCATGAAATTTTCAAAAAAACAAGCATTATTTTGTTAAATTATAGTTTTCAATCAAAATTTCCACAGCTTTTTCAAGTTTTTTATAAAAACTATCGACATTTCCATTCTTTATGATGGCAAATTGGTTATCTAATTCGGCAATTTCTCCAATGACCTTTTTCCCGATCGTCAAAACGTAGCCTTCATAACTGTCTTTTCCAACAGTCACTTTTGCATCTGTTAATTGAATTTCAATTTTCTTATCTTTTTTACTCATACTGTACCTCTTTTCACTTTTTCTATTGTACAAGAAAAAGTGAAAACTAGCAAGAAAAAACTCCATTTCAGCCCTTACAACTGCTATGGAGTTCCTCTTTACTTCTAGTCTTTTAATCCACTTTGACAATCCATCCCTCTGGTGCGTCCACATCACCAAATTGGATACCAGTCAATTCATCATAGAGTTTCCGTGTAACAGGACCTACTTCTGTTTCGCTATAGAAAACATGGAAATCGTCACCGTGTTGGATTCCCCCAATTGGAGAAATAACCGCTGCTGTTCCACAAGCACCTGCCTCTACAAAACGATCCAAATTGTCAATCGGAACATCACCTTCGATCGGTGTCAAGCCCAAGCGATGTTCAGCCAAGTAAAGCAAAGAATACTTGGTAATAGATGGCAAGATGGATGGACTCAATGGCGTAACAAATTCATTGTCTGCCGTGATTCCAAAGAAGTTGGCTGATCCGACTTCTTCAATCTTTGTATGTGTAGATGGGTCTAGGTAGATAACATCTGAGAATTGGCGTGACTTGGCCATTTTACCTGGGAGGAGGCTAGCAGCATAGTTCCCACCTACCTTGGCCGCACCTGTACCATTTGGAGCGGCACGATCGTATTCATCCTGAATCAAGAAGTTTGTTGGGACTAAACCACCTTTAAAGTAATTCCCAACTGGCATAGCAAAGATAGTGAAAATATACTCTTCTGCTGGTTTAACCCCGATAATATCCCCAACACCAATCAAAAGTGGACGAAGATAAAGGGTTCCACCTGTTCCATATGGTGGGACGTATTCTTCATTTGCACGCACAACTGCTTTACAAGCTTCTACAAACATTTCTGTCGGAACTTGTGGCATCAAAAGACGGTCGCAAGTACGTTGCAAACGCTTAGCGTTTTCGTCAGGACGGAACAATTGAATACTGCCGTCCTTGGTACGATAGGCTTTCAATCCCTCAAATGCTTGCTGTCCATAGTGGAGACTTGGAGAAGACTCTGAAATATGCAAGGTTGCATCCTCTGTCAATTCTCCTTGATCCCATTGACTATTTTTGTAGTGAGCGATATAGCGGTAAGGTAATTTCATATAAGCAAATCCAAGGTTTTCCCAATCAATTGCAACTGTCATGTGTTTCTCCTTTATACTATTCAAACTATGTGTTCTATTCTACACTTTTCTAGTGAAATTTCAAGTATTATTTGTAATTTTCTGAAAATTTTTTCAACACAAAAGAAATCAGCCCTCTGGACTGATTCTTTTTACGAATTTGTTTTGTCCTCTTTAAAGACTTCTTTGAGGTAAGCATCGAAAACTTCCTCATCTGAAATGGTGTCTGAAATAAAGCTTCCATTGCTAGTACGTTCTGACAAGTTGAGGTCCTGCAATCGACTCTCATAGATTGTTCCCTTATTAGATTGGACAAGTAACGTTTGGTCGTTTTCTTCTACTTCTGTACTAAAAAGATCACCAACGAATCCTTGCTCTGAAACTGCTCCAGCCAAGAAGACACGGTGCGGTTTGTTTTTCAACTCACGCAAGACTTGTAGGCCTCGTTTGGCACGGCTGGTCGCTGGAATTTCCTCAATGGAAACGCGTTTCAAGCTACCACGTTGGGTCAAGAGGTAGAAGGATGAGGTGTTACAGATAAAGGCAGCTTGAAGCGCATCATCTGCCTTTAGGTTCATAGCCTTGACACCCGCAGCCTTGGCACCAACAACTGGTACCTCTTCGATATTGAAACGAAGGGCGTAACCGTTTTGGCTAATCAAGAGTACATCGTCCAGTTTAATCGGAGCCACTGCTACAATCTGGTCTGTCTCGTCTTTGAGCTTAGCATACTTGACAGACTTAGACTTGTAGGTCCGCCATGGAGAGAATTCTTTGCGTTCTACACGCTTGATTTGACCAAGGCGAGTTGCTACAAAGTAGGTAGTCGCATCATCAAACTGATCCACGACATCTACGTAGAGAACTTCTTCATTGGTTTCAAAGTTTGTAATGGTCTGGCTCAAGTGCTCTCCGATGTCCTTCCAGCGAATATCTGCTAACTCATGGATTGGTCGATAAATGACATTTCCAAGAGTCGTGAACATCAAGAGATGCTGCGTTGTCTTGGCAGATTGAACAAAGATTAAACGATCATCATCACGCTTACCAATTTCTTCCAGAGTGGAAGCTGCAAAGGAACGTGGGCTGGTACGCTTAATATATCCTGCCTTAGTCACGCTGACATAGGTATCTTCCTCGGCAATCAAACTGGCTGTATCAATCTCGATGACTTTTGCAGTATCTTCTAAAGTACTCAAACGCGGAGTCGCAAATTTCTTCTTGACCTCACGGAGTTCTTTCTTCATGAGATTGTACATGGTCCGTTCATCACCGATAATCGCCGCAAGCATGGCAATCTTTTCACGAAGTTCTGCTTCTTCTTCTTGCAAGACAACCACGTCTGTATTGGTCAAACGGTAAAGTTGTAAGGTAACGATGGCCTCAGCCTGCTCTTCTGTAAACTCATAGCTGACCTTGAGATTTTCTTTGGCGTCAGCCTTATTCTCAGAGGCACGGATAAGGGCAATGACTTCGTCCAAAATCGAAATCACGCGAATCAAACCTTCGACGATATGGAGACGTTTCTCAGCCTTTTCCTTGTCAAAGCGGGAACGTGCCAAAATCACTCCACGACGGTGGGCGATATAGCTAGACAAGATTGGAACAATCCCTACCTGACGGGGTGTGAAATTATCAATCGCCACCATATTAAAGTTGTAGTTGATTTGCAGGTCAGTATATTTGAATAGATAGTTAAGAACGAGCTCGGTATTTGCGTCTTTCTTAAGCTCAATAGCGATACGAAGACCGTCACGGTCAGACTCATCACGAACCTCAGCAATCCCTGCCACCTTGTTATTGACACGAACATCATCGATTTTCTTGACCAGATTGGCCTTATTGATTTCATAAGGAATCTCAGTGATAACGATTTGTTCCTTACCACCTTTAAGCTTTTCAATCTCAGTCTTAGAACGAACGACCACGCGCCCTTTCCCAGTTTCATAGGCCTTCTTGATTTCGTATCTCCCTTGGATGATTCCTCCCGTCGGGAAGTCTGGTCCAGGCAAGAATTCCATGAGTTTATCAACCTTGGCAGTTGGATGGTCAATCATGTAAACCGTAGCATCGATAACTTCGGCCAAATTATGTGGTGGAATATCTGTGGCATAACCAGCCGAAATACCAGTCGATCCATTGACCAAGAGGTTTGGAAATGCTGCTGGCAGGACTGTCGGCTCTTTCTCGGTATCGTCAAAGTTCCATGCAAAAGGAACTGTCTTTTTCTCGATATCCTGGAGAAGGTAGCCTGCAATCTCAGACAAACGTGCCTCGGTATAACGCATAGCCGCCGGCGGATCTCCGTCCATAGAACCGTTGTTACCGTGCATTTCAACCAGAATCTCACGATTCTTCCAGTCCTGAGACATACGGACCATGGCATCATAGATAGAACTGTCCCCGTGTGGGTGGAAATTCCCCATGATATTCCCGACTGACTTGGCCGACTTACGGTAGCTCTTGTCAAAAGTATTGCCATCTTTATTCATCGAATAAAGAATACGACGCTGAACTGGCTTCAAACCATCCCGAATGTCTGGTAAAGCCCGGTCTTGAATGATGTACTTGGAGTAGCGACCAAATCGCTCTCCCATGATGTCCTCCAGGGACATGTTTTGAATGTTAGACATAATAATTCTCTTTTTAGTGTTTTATTGTAAAGTAAATCTATATTTTATAAATTTAACTGTTTCTTTGTAGGTAGTGAGAAAAGAAGAGCAATCCTACTAATCCTAGAATGAATAAAAGATTAATTTTAATAACAAATAAGCTAAGTAGGGTATTAATTAGGCCGTGAAAAATGGCGCAATAAAGGATCGACTTAGTCTTTTTGAAAACAGCTGCTAGAAGAATACTGAGATAAATTGCAAATATACTGAATAATATAAAAGGCATCCTACTTTGGGAACTTCCAATCACAAACCATAAAGGTACATGCCATATTGCCCAAATACAACCTGTTATCAAACCGGAAATCCAAAAGGAGAATCTAGTTTCCAAAGTTGGTTGCAAGATGCCTCGCCATCCCAATTCTTCTTCGCCACCATAAACACAGACTGCACTCAAAAAAACAACAAACAAATTTCCTAGTGGAAAAGCCGGATTAAGCTCCTTAGATGAGAAAGCAATGACACCTGTCTGCACGAAAATTAGTAAAAGAAATAACAAAATATATTTCTTTGAGTCCCCTAAGATAAAAGAGACTATGCTTTTAATGGATTTTTGAGGCAAGCAAGAAATGGCTGCAATGGTTGGACCGAAACCTCCTAGTAAATGGAGAAAAACTCCTAGTGGACTTGTTAGACTTAAGAGGCTCATTTGCGTCAGAAAAGCGAGCAATCCCCAACCAAATCCCCAAGAAATGAGAAAACTAATCAGTAAAAATTTTGTTATCTTATTATTTTGTAAATGTTTCATTTGTTTCGAGTCTCTCCTCAGCATACTGAATCATCTTCTCAGCTGCTTCCCTATCATAGTTAAAGCCCATTTTTTTAGCAAGGCTTTGAGCCTCTTGGTGGAAAAGTTCCATGGTAGCAAATAAAGACTGAGTGACTTTGTCACTACATGAGAAATCAAGCAGATTCGAGAATTCCTTCTCTTTCTCAGCAGACAAATAGTTAAAGAGATACTTGTAGTTCTTGCCGATGTCGACAGTCCCCCTATCACTTGCTACCTGCCAGGCTAAGACCTTCAAGAGTTCTTGTTGACATATACCGTAGAGATGATCAGTGGCATAGAGAACTTGCTTACGACAAATTCCTTTAACCACGTAGGCTGACACCCACCAAAATTCATTGCAGGCTTTTTCAAAATCAATCGGGCTAGCTGGATCCGTCCAGTAACGTTGAGGACTTGTAGTATAGGACTCAAACAAGCCTTTCTCATCTTTCAAAACTGTATAATCGGCCTCACTATCCACCCACTCTTGGATGTGGTCTTTGGGGCAAAGGGTCAAATCAATCCGATTGCCATCTTCAAAAAGCATGAGATAGAGACGACGGTTGCCTAGGATATTATGCTGCTCAATGATACGTGTTCCAAACTGGTCCAACCAAGAAAAGTCACTCGTCAGATTGTCTAAGTCGTCCACAACATAGACTACATCATAGTCTTGAAACTCATCTTTTGGCGCTCTTGTATCAGTTCGTGAACCAGACATGGCGACAGCCTCAATTTGTAAAGTTTCAGCAGTCTGTAAAATCAATCTCAGCATTTGCGCTTCACTTCTATGTTGTCTGCACATATCTTTTATAGAGTTATTTTTCATTGCCGTCTTGCTCCTCTTGTTTTTGGATGCCTCGTATTCTTTTCTTCTCAAGTTCGCCTATTATCAATTGGATAGTTGAACAAATCCCCAAAACGATTAAAACAAAATAAAACAAATTAATATCGTTTCTATGATATATTTGAAAGCTTCTCCATAATACAAAAGTATTTACTAATGAAAGAAGGAAAAGTAAAATAGCATTGAATAGGAGTGTTATAGCGAACTTACTCTTAAAATACCTATAATGTTTTCCAATCCGATAGAGAGTATATAGTGAAAAAACAATCATCAAAGGTGTGAAGGCAAGTGCATAAAATAAGATAAACCCTATTCCTGAGTATGGTTTACTTTCCATTGGTAGATCTAATAGACAGATACAAATAGTGAGGATGTTCAATATAAACAAAGATACTGTGCGAGCACACTCTTTTCTACCTTTATTGGTCATTAAATCATATATAATTCCAAAAATGGATAGGAGAACAAGGAAAAAAGGTATCATTAATAACGTAATCAATACTGCACCTCCAATAGTTTTAGCGATTGTTTACATACAAAAGATAATCGTCACCTTTGCTTGAACTTCATAACTCCCCTGTCTGGTAAAGGTTATACCCTTCGTAATAATATGAAGCATCCACACCCTTAAAGAAACGGGCCTGAGTGAGGTCATCCGTCAGATTATCGAGGAGGAGATTCTTGAGTTCTCCAGTCGACACTGCACTACGCTTCATGGCATTCAGGTATTCATCCTTATCAATGGCGTTCCAATCTACCACTTTCCCCAGCTTCTGACGAAGCATACAATCTAGCCAAATCCGCATGGCGCGTCCATTCCCCTCACGGAAAGGATGGGCAATATTCATATCCGCATACTTATCAACTACCTCATCAAAATTGTCATGAGGAAGTTTGTCAATATACTGCAAGGATTGCTCTAAAAAAATACGGGGGGCAAATTGAAAGTTATCCTTTGTAATATTGACATCACGGATCTTTCCAGCGAAATCATAGATGCCTGAAAAGAGATAACGGTGAATAGCGGACAGCCCTGCAAAAGTACCAACTTCCATCTTGAACAAAGCTCCTGTCTGAAAAAGCAGGGCGGCTTGTTTTTTTGTCAGTTTTTCTTCTGCATCTGCCAGCTGGGCTGAGTTTGTAATGCCTAGTTTATTTTCCCATACCATCTTTGTTCCCATTTCTATTCTTTTTAGGACTTCAAAACTTCGCCTTATGTTGCAAAAACTCGTCTATCTGTGAGGGACTTCTTCAGAAGAAAGCTACTTTTCCTCAGCTACTGCTTCTTGCTTGCTTTTCTTTGGTGTTAATTTTTTATAGCGACTACGGATAGCGTTGAGATGGTCACGGAGATCTGCATACTGCTTTTTATCTGGATAAGCATAGGCGTTGATTGCAGTAAAGTCCACAAGGAAGTCATAGATTTCTTGTAATTTCGCACGGACTTCCTTGTTTTGACTAGGTGCCTTGCCTTTTTGCTCAGCCAAGCGCTCCTTATAGGCTTTTTCAAACTGAGCTTGCGCCTTTGTCAAGGTTTCTACATGAGTTGTCAAATGCAGGGTTGCAAGGGCAGTTTGGTAGTCAGTATCTTTTAACTCCTTAAGCAAATGGTTAATAGCTTCTGTCTCTTTTTCGTAGCTCATACTCGTTAGCCCAGCATAATTTTTGAAAAGTTTGCTGAGTTTGTCGTAAGCTTCCTTGCTACCTACTTCTTTCACACGAGAGAAGGCCTTGACCAAGCCAGTCAAGGTAGAAAGCGCATCATCACGCTCACGATCAGATGCTTCCAGACTAGCCACCGTTTGACTGGCCTTGGAACGGTGCAAACCAGCTTGCAAGGTCTCAAGAAGTTTCTCCATATCCTCAAGTTTCGTTGCATAAACCTGCTCAGACTTATTGGCTTTTGTAAAAGCCCCCAACTCGTCCTTGCTCTCAGATAGAAGTTGAAAGAATTCGTTGTTTTCTAAAGCTTTTGTATCTAAACTGCTAATTCCATAAATTTTTTTCATCTGGATAATCTCCTAATTTTTTTATTTTAATGTACTTTTTACTTCGTCTGATTTTCGGAAAAAGTTTTTTACTCCTGCAAGAGCTCGTCCGAAAAACAAAGGTTCGTCTTTTACTCAAAATACACTCGTCCGATTTTCGGACAAATAGAATTCGCCATGAAAGGTCTCGTCCGAAAATCGGACGATTTCACTTTAGAACTGGCGAGCTTGTCAGAAAATCTGGCGAGAAAATTGTCATTTCATTATGGGGGATAATCATGGATTCAATCCAATTTGAAGGCATTTAGTTTTGTTTTAGAATTATACTGAACTATAGCAATTTTCTTATGAAGCTTATCTAGTTTACCATTATCCAGTTTCTCGTTGGTTGCCGCATTAATAAATCTATTAATTGTGTCACTATCAGACTCTTTATTGCTATTGTAATTATAAATAATCAACTCAGCATCTGTCTCCAAAAGTGAGTTAAGAATATTATTCCACCACCAAAAATCACTGCTACCTATTGACATGCCATAAATAATGAACAGATGAGTGTCATTAAAATACAATTTATATCTTTTATCATTTTGGGCCCAATAAGGTTTTAGAAATTTTTTAGCCAAAAACCTTTTCTTTTTATTTTTTATTTGTTCTTCATTATCAAACCCGAATAACATTGATTTTGGAACATTCTGATAACCATGAGGATGGTTGATATTACTCATTAAATAACTGGAGTAATTAGTTTCTTCATTTAAATGTGAATCTACCAAATAAGAGCCTTGTGACCATTCTTTTGTTTCCAAGTCCATTCCCCAACCGGGCAAATCAATCGGTGTACCATCAGGATTTGGATAGAATTTAATCTGCCTATCTGCAAACTTATGGGGATGCGGATCAAATTGTCCTTTATCAAGCAATAAAATATTATCTAACATCGAAGTATAGTTGAAATTTAAAATTTCCCAGTTAAATAAAGAATAATGTTTGGTTTTACGAGGAAAAGCCAATTTATTGAAATTTTTCGTATCTAAATCACCTAAAAAACGGGTAAAAGAATTAAGAGCAATCCCTTTTTCTGTGCTATCATTCCCTAACTTAGCAAGCATATTAGGAATAATTATTTCATTTAAAAAATTTGAGAACTCGATTTGAAATTGAGTGAAATCGTTAGCCAATTTCTCTTCGTCCAGCCAGCTTGGTTGATTAAAGATCTCAATTAAACTATTCTCAAAGTCACTCCAGTTTTTCTTAATATTAGGATCTTTTTCATTATCTTTCTTATCCTCAGTCATTTTTTTAAAGATCATATTATCTTTATCAAAATTCTTATAGCAAAGATAATTATAGAAATTTTGATAAGAAGTCCGATACGGAGAACCTAGATATTCCATTAACTGAATATCTACTCCATTACCAAACAAAGCCATAATATTAATTTGGCCATCATCAGCCAATTTTTCAAATTCTTGATTTGTATATTTGGTATAACTCATATTCTCTTTTTCATCCTTTCAAAACACCCCACTCTCCTCAAGCGTAAACTTGACATTATCTTCAATCCACTTGCGGCGTGGTCCGACCTTGTCTCCCATGAGGACGTTTACGCGGCGTTCAGCGCGTGCTAGATCTTCAATTGTAACACGGATAAGAGTGCGGGTTTCTGGATTCATGGTTGTTTCCCAGAGCTGGTCCGCGTTCATCTCACCAAGCCCCTTGTAGCGTTGGAGGGTAGCGCCTTTACCGAACTGATTCCGTAGTTCTTCTAGCTCTCCGTCCGTCCAAGCATAAGCTACTTCTTCTTTCTTGCCTTTGCCTTTGGACATCTTGTAAAGAGGCGGAAGGGCGATATAGACATGTCCTGCCTCAACTAGCGGACGCATGTAGCGGTAAAAGAAAGTTAAGAGAAGAGTTTGAATATGGGCACCATCAGTATCCGCATCGGTCATGATAATGATCTTGTCATAATTGGCATCTTCAATAGAGAAGTCTGCCCCAACACCTGCACCGATAGTGTAAATCATAGTGTTGATTTCCTCATTTTTGAGGATATCCGCCATCTTGGCCTTGGCTGTATTGATAACCTTACCACGAAGGGGCAAGATAGCCTGAAACTTACGGTCACGACCTTGTTTGGCAGAACCGCCGGCAGAATCACCCTCGACCAGGTAGAGTTCATTCTTTGCTGGATTTTTAGACTGGGCTGGGGTCAATTTTCCAGACAGCAAGCCTTTGTCTTTCTTGTTTTTCTTACCATTTCGGCTCTCATCACGTGCCTTACGTGCCGCCTCACGGGCATCACGCGCCTTGATAGCCTTGCGGATGAGATTTGAAGCCAGTTCCCCATTTTCCATAAGGAAGAAGGTCAACTTATCAGCTACAATTCCATCCACAACCGGACGAGCTAGTGGACTCCCCAGTTTATCCTTGGTCTGACCTTCAAACTGGAGGTGTTCTTCAGGAACCAGAATAGAAAGAACGGCTGCTAGTCCCTCGCGGTAGTCTGAGCCTTCAAGATTTTTATCTTTTTCCTTGAGAAGTCCCGTCTTACGAGCGTAGTCATTCATGACCTTGGTAATGGCTGACTTGAGTCCTGTCTCATGGGTTCCACCGTCCTTGGTACGAACGTTATTGACAAATGATAAAATATTATCTGAAAATCCATCATTGTACTGGAGGGCAACTTCCACTTGGAAACCATTGTCTTCGCCTTCAAAGTATAGAACTGGCGTCAAGGTTTCCTTGTCTTCATTGAGGTAAGAAACAAAGTCTTGTACCCCGTTCTCATAATGGAACTCGATTGCTTCATCTGTTCGCTTATCTGTCAAAGACAAGGTAACATTTTTTAAGAGAAAGGCTGACTCATTGAGTCGTTCTGAAATGGTATTGTACTTGAAATCAGTAGTAGAAAAGATAGTCGCGTCAGGCATGAAGGTAACTTTGGTACCTGTCTTAGACTTGGGTGCTGTGCCAATTTTCTTCAAGGTTGTGACGGGTTTCCCGCCATTTTCAAAACGTTGCTTGTAGACTGCACCGTCACGAGTGATTTCAACTTCCAACCAGCTAGAAAGGGCATTAACGACAGAAGAACCAACCCCGTGGAGACCTCCAGATGTCTTATAGCCACCTTGACCGAATTTCCCTCCAGCGTGGAGAATGGTAAAGATAACCTCAACAGTTGGGATTCCCATGGCGTGCATACCAGTCGGCATTCCACGACCATGGTCCTCTACTGTTAAACTGCCATCTTTATTGATAGTCACATCAATGCGGTCACCAAAGCCAGACAAGGCTTCATCGACTGCATTGTCCACTATTTCCCAGACTAGGTGATGAAGACCCGCACCGTCAGTCGATCCGATATACATACCCGGACGTTTACGGACCGCATCCAACCCTTCTAGCACCTGAATGGCATCATCATTGTAGTTATTAATATTGATTTCCTTTTTTGACACAAGGAACCTCCTATTTGTTCATCTTTTCTATTTTACAGGTTTTCTAGGGATTTTGCAAAATTTTTCCCATTCAGCCGTCACAATTTCACAAGATATTCTCTGACTTTCCACAGCATTTCATGGTATAATAGGTCTATGATGACATTTGTATTATTAATTCTAGCTTATTTGCTAGGTTCGATTCCGTCTGGTCTATGGATTGGACAAATTTTCTTTCAAACAAATCTGCGTGAACATGGTTCTGGAAACACCGGAACAACCAATACTTTCCGAATTTTAGGTAAGAAAGCGGGTATGGCAACCTTTGTGATTGACTTCTTTAAAGGAACCTTGGCCACTCTCCTTCCAATCCTTTTCCACCTACAAGGTGTATCGCCTCTTGTCTTTGGACTTTTGGCTGTCATTGGACATACCTTTCCTATCTTTGCAGGATTTAAAGGAGGCAAGGCTGTCGCAACAAGTGCTGGAGTGGTTTTTGGATTTGCTCCTGTTTTCTGCCTCTACCTAGCAGTCGTATTCTTTGGAACCCTCTATCTTAGTAGTATGATTTCCCTGTCTAGCGTTACTGCTTCTATCGCAGCCGTTATCGGAATTCTCCTATTTCCACTATTTGGTTTCATCCTAAACAGCTATGACCTTCTTTTTATCGTGATTATCCTAGCGCTTGCTAGCTTGATTATCATTCGTCACAAGGATAATATCACACGCATCAAAAACAAAACTGAAAACCTTGTTCCTTGGGGACTCAACTTGACTCATCAA
The DNA here is from genome assembly GCF_023110435.1 of Streptococcus oralis. Lineage (GTDB taxonomy): Bacteria > Bacillota > Bacilli > Lactobacillales > Streptococcaceae > Streptococcus > Streptococcus oralis_CF. The sequence continues at coordinate 451,110 of NZ_JALDWB010000001.1, read as the reverse complement.
AATCCTAAAAAATAAAACGCCAGTTTGAACTGACGTTTTTTTGTATGCTTATTTTGATTTGATGTAGTTGATACCATCTGCCTTTGGTGCAACAGCTTTTCCAAAGAAGGCTGCCAAGACAATAACTGTCAAAACATAAGGCGCAATTTGGAGGTATACCGCAGGTACTCCTTGCAAGAAAGGAAGTTGGGAACCAATAACGGCCAAACTTTGAGAGAGTCCAAAGAAGAGACTTGAAAGCATAGCTCCGATTGGATTCCATTTACCAAAAATCATAGCGGCAAGAGCGATAAATCCAGGACCGACAATAGTTGTCACTGAGAAGTTGACTGAGATTGATTGGGCGTAGATAGCTCCACCAATTCCGCCAAGGAAACCAGAAATGATAACTCCAAAATATCTCATCTTGTAAACATTGATCCCCAAGGTATCCGCTGCTTGAGGGTGTTCACCGACAGAGCGAAGACGAAGACCAAAGCGGGTCTTAAAGAGGATAAACCAAGCAAGAAATGAGAAGGAAATCGCCAAGTAACCAAGCAGACTCGTTGACTTGAAAAAGATATCGCCGATTACTGGGATATTTGCCAAAACAGGGAAATCAAAACGTCCAAAAGTTTGGCTCAAGTTGTCGGTTTGTCCTTTGTTATAAAGAACTTTGACCAAAAAGACTGCTAAAGCTGGCGCCATCAAGTTCAACACTGTTCCACTGACAACATGGTCCGCACGGAAGTGAACGGTTGCAGCTGCGTGGATAATTGAGAAAATCGCTCCCACAATTCCTCCGACCAATAAGGCAAGCCAAGGAGTTGCTGATCCAAGTTGTTCTGCAAATTCAAGGTTGAAGACTACCCCAGAAAAGGCACCCATAACCATAATTCCCTCAAGACCGACATTGACTACCCCTCCACGTTCAGAGAAGACCCCACCAATACTCGTAAAGACAAGAGGTGCTGAGTAGATCAACATAGAGGATACCAAGAGGGTTAGCATTGTTGTAATAGACATCTTTACTTACCTCCTTTTGCTTGTTTTTTCGGTTTGACAAAACGCTCGATAAGGTAGTGAACGCTGACAAAGAAGATAATAGACGCCGTTACGATGCTAACAAGCTCTGATGGTACTTGCGCAGCATTCATACCAGGTGCTCCGACTTGGAGAACTCCAAATAGGAAGGCTGCAAATAGAATACCGATTGGAGAGTTTGCTGCAAGGAGACTAACTGCCATTCCGTTAAATCCGATAGCCAATGACGAACCTTGAACATAAACGTTTTGGAAAGTTCCCAGACCTTCAACTGCTCCACCTAAACCTGCCAAGGCTCCTGAAATAATCATAGATAGGATAATTGTGCGTTTGGCAGAGATACCTGCGTACTCAGAAGCATTTGGGTTGAGACCAACTGCACGGATTTCAAAACCAAGAGTTGTTTTCTTGAGCAAGAACCAGATGACAACTACTGCAATAACCGCAAAGAAAATTCCGATATTCATACGAGAATTTCCAGTCAACTCAGACAACCATGGTGTCTGGTAGGCGGCGTTGGCACCGACACGGATTGTCGAGTCTGTACTTTGCATCAATTCTTTAGGGAAAGAGCGGATAAAGGTATTTCCCACATACAATACAATGTAGTTCATCATGATGGTCACGATAACTTCCGATGTTCCGAGATAAGCTCTGAGGATACCTGGAATAGCTCCGACAACCCCACCAGCAATAAGGGCAATAACAACTGTCGCAAGAATCATCAAAGGACGTGGCATATCAGGATTTGAAAGGGCAAACCACCCACTCATAACCCAACCTGCAAGAGCCTGTCCAGGAAGACCAACGTTAAAGAAGCCTGCACGACTGGCAACCGCAAAACCAAGACCAATCAAGACAAGAGGTCCCATGGCACGGAAAATCTCACCGATACCACGCAGACTACCGAAGGCTGTGTAGAACAACTCCTCATAACCCCAAATAGCATCGTAGCCGAAGATCCACATAACGATGGCTCCGAGTAAGATTCCTAAGAATACGGAAATCAGGGGAACCGAAATTTGTTGTAATTTTTTAGACATCACTCTTCTCCTTTCCCAAGCTTCCACCAGCCATCAAGACACCAAGTTCTTGTTTGTTAGTCGTTTCTGGCGACACAATACCTTGAATCTTCCCATCGTGAATAACAGCAATACGGTCTGAGACATTTAAAATCTCATCCAATTCAAAGCTGACAACGAGAACAGCCTTGCCATTATCACGTTCCTCAATCAAGCGTTTGTGAATGTACTCAATGGCACCAACGTCCAAACCACGTGTCGGTTGGCTAACGATTAGGAGATCAGGGTCTCGGTCAATCTCACGAGCGATAATTGCTTTTTGCTGATTCCCCCCTGAAAGAGCTGCTGCTGGAACAAACTCGTTAGCAGCACGGACGTCAAATTCTTCCATCAGTTTCTTGGCATGAGAAGTGATATTGGCATAGTTCAAGATACCATTCTTACTGAGTGGTTCTTTGTAGTAAGTTTGAAGAGCGATATTTTCCGAAATCATCATATCCAAAATCAAACCATCGCGATGACGGTCTTCTGGAACATGGCCCACACTCATCTCAGTAATTTGTCGAGGATGCATACCGACAACTGACTTTCCTTTCAAATCAATGCTACCAGACTCAACTTTCCGAAGGCCTGTGATAGCTTGAATCAGTTCTGACTGACCATTTCCGTCAATACCCGCAATACCGACAATTTCACCAGCACGAACATCCAAAGAAAGGTTCTTAACAGCTGGAACACCACGGTTTTCATTGACAACTAGGTCTTTGATAGACAAGACCACATCTTTTGGCTGGGCCGCTTGTTTGGCTGTCTTAAAGGATACGGAACGTCCAACCATCATTTCAGCCAAATCTGCATTGGTTGCTCCTGCAATCTCAACAGTCTCAATAGATTTTCCTCGACGGATAACCGTAACACGATCAGAGACTGCACGGATTTCATCCAACTTGTGGGTAATCAAGATGATGGATTTGCCTTCCTTGACAAGGTTTTTCATAATAGCCATCAACTCATCAATCTCCGAAGGAGTTAATACCGCTGTAGGTTCGTCAAAGATAAGGATATCAGCACCACGATAGAGTGTTTTCAAGATTTCTACACGTTGTTGAGCACCGACAGAAATGTCCGCCACTTTGGCAGCAGGATCCACTGCTAGACCATAACGTTCAGAAAGAGCCTTGATTTCTTTAGTAGCACCAGCTATATCTAGAACACCATTTTTAGTGATTTCACTCCCTAAAATGATATTTTCAGCTACTGTGAAAGCTTCAACCAACATAAAGTGTTGGTGAACCATTCCGATCCCCAAACTAGCAGCTTTAGATGGTGAGTCTAGTTTTACAACCTGACCATTCACCGCAATCTCACCACTAGTTGGTTCAAGAAGTCCCGCTAGCATGTTCATCAGAGTGGATTTCCCAGCTCCGTTTTCTCCTAAAAGTGCATGGATTTCACCTTTTCGCAGTTGCAAGTTGATTTTGTCGTTTGCTACAAATTCACCAAACACCTTGGTAATTTCCCGCATCTCAATGACATTTTCGTGTGCCATATGCTCTTCCTTTCAGAGGTTTATTTTATTTCAATAAAACCTGCTAATCACATTAACAAGCTCTATTGAGACAAAAATTGCCTCAATTCTTAAAGAAGCGACCGATGGCCGCTTCCTAAGAAATGACTTTTATCCATTATTTTTCAGGAACTTTAATGCTTCCGTCAAGAATTTTAGCTTTTGCATCCTCAACAGCTTTCTTACCTTCTTCTGAAAGGTTTGTTATTGCCAAGTCAACCCCTTTATCTTTCAATGAGTAGACGATCACTTGTCCACCAGGGAATTCACCTTTTTCCGCTTTATTAGCGATATCTTTTACAGTTGTACCAACTTGTTTCAAAGTAGAAGCAAGGACAAAGTTAGATTCTTTACCGTCTTTAGAAGTGTATTTACCTTCTTCCACTTGGTCACGGTCAACACCAATAACCCAAACTTTTTCATTTTCTGGACGGCTTTCGTTGAGTGATTTCGCTTCAGAGAAGACACCTGCTCCAGTACCACCTGCTACTTGGTATACAACGTCAGCACCTGCAGCGTATTGTGCAGCAGCGATTGTTTTACCTTTAGCAGCGTCACCGAATGAACCAGCGTAGTCTACTTGTACTTTGATAGATGAGTCAACTGATGCAACACCAGCTTTGAAACCAGCTTCAAAACGTGAGATAACTTCAGATTCCATACCACCTACAAAACCGATTTGTTTTGTCTTAGTTGTTTTAGCGGCTGCAACACCTGCAAGGTAAGCTGCTTCGTTATCCGCGAAAGTAACACTTGCAACGTTCTTTTGATCTTTGATTACGTCATCGATCAAAACATAGTTCAAGTCTGTGTGCTCTTTTGCTGCTTCTTCAACTGCATTGTGAAGGGCAAAACCAACACCGAAGATCAAGTTGTAGCTTCCAGCTGCTTGTTGCAAGTTGTTCGCATAGTCTGCTTCACTTGTTGATTGGAAGTAAGTGTAACCTTTATCTTTAGAAAGGTTGTGCTCTTTACCCCAAGCTTGAAGACCTTCCCAAGCTGATTGGTTGAATGATTTATCATCAACACCACCAGTGTCCGTTACGATTGCAGCTTTTGTCTTCACAGTTGAAGATGAATCTGCGTTACGAGAAGAGCGGTTACCACATGCAGCAAGTCCAATTGCTGCTACTGCAACTAGACCAAGGCCTAGCCATTGTTTCTTGTTCATTACTGAACCTCCTAAATAAGATACGCAACGATGTTGCAAGTATGGATTGTTTGGTCACACAGACCACAGCCACTGCAAGAGTGGCCCAGACTAATTTAAGTCTGTAAATGAGTATGGAAGTAACTCCCCGACCGTCATCTCGACCGTCGATTTATCTTTGGCGACAAGTGTCACCTTTAGATCTTGTTCAAAAAACTCAATCATGACCTGGCGACAAGCACCACATGGTGAGATGGGTTTTTCAGTTTGACCGTAGACAACCAATTCTGAAAATTCCCGTTGCCCTTCAGAGACTGCTTTGAAAATAGCTGTCCGCTCTCCACAGTTAGTCAAAGGATAACTAGCATTCTCGATATTCACACCCGTATAAATGCTACCATCCTTGGCTACTAAAACAGCTCCGATAGGAAAGTGAGAATAGGGCACATAGGCATTCTTGCTGGTTTCAATTGCTAGTTCGATTAACTCAGTAGTCGCCATCAGCCAATTCTCCTTTTAAGATTGCTACACCAGCGGATGTTCCAATACGAGTAGCACCTGCCTCCACAAAGGCAAGAGCGTCTGCGTAAGAACGCGCTCCACCAGCAGCTTTAACACCCATATCAGGTCCCACTGTTTGACGCATTAATTTGACATCTGGCAGAGTTGCTCCTCCAGTTGAAAATCCAGTTGATGTTTTGACAAAGTCAGCGCCTGCTTTCTGGGATAATTGGCAAGCCACAACCTTTTCATCGTCCGTCAACAAGCAAGCTTCGATAATGACTTTCACCAACTTGTCACCACTTGCTTCTACTACAGCACGGATGTCCGATTCAACTAAATCCAGATTGCCTGATTTGAGGGCACCGACATTGATAACCATATCAATCTCATCTGCACCGTTTTGAACAGCTTCTTTTGTTTCAAAAGCTTTTACAGCTGAAGTTGTTGCTCCCAACGGGAAACCAACTACTGTACAAACCTTCACATCTGAATCTTCAAGCCCCGCCTTTGAATGAGCAACCCAAGTCGGATTAACACAGACACTGGCAAAGTCATACTCACGTGCTTCAGATAGCAAACGATCAATTTGTTCTTGACTTGCATCTTGCTTTAAAAGCGTATGATCGATATATTTATTTAACTTCATATTCGGATTCTCCCTGGTTTTATGAGATAATTTCTATAATTTCTCGTAAACTTTGCACTCCATCATTCATTTTAACATATTTTTGAAATTCTGTAACTAGTTGAGGAGAAATTTTTCCATTTGTATATACTTTTGCGACAATTTCACCCTTCTGGACAGGTTCACCAACTTTTTTATCAAAAACGATTCCAGTTTCATAGTCTAAAGGATCAGACTTGACTGCACGACCAGCTCCCAATCTCATGGCATATAGACCAAATTCCATAGCTGGAAGAGCTGAAATGACACCGGTCTCTTGAGCTGGGATTTCCACCACATGCGCAACATTTACTGGACGATAGAGATCTTCTAAATCACCGCCTTGTGCTGCTACCATTTCTTCAAACTTGGCCAGAGCTTGTCCATTCTCAAGATGTTGACGTACTTCTTCAACTGTCTTCTCAACATTTGCCAAACCAAGCATAATCTGAGCTAGTTCACAAATAAAGTGACTAATATCTTCTCGACCTTTTCCTTGAAGAATTTCGATTGCTTCTAGGATTTCAAGACGATTGCCGATAGCTCGTCCCAAGGGTTGGCTCATATCTGTAATGACTGCAACTGTTTTTCGACCAACTGCCTTCCCCAAATCAACCATGGTTTGAGCCAATTCGCGCGCCTCATTGACAGTCTTCATAAAGGCACCCTCACCGACCGTTACGTCTAGCAAAATGGCATCCGCTCCTGCAGCGATTTTCTTGCTCATGACAGAGCTTGCAATCAAAGGAATGGTGTCGACAGTCGCTGTCACATCACGAAGAGCATAGAGAAGTTTGTCTGCTTTAACCAACTGATCTGACTGCCCAATAACAGATACACCAATGTCCTGTACCTGACGAATGAAATCTTCTTGACTGCGCTCGACTTGATAGCCCTTGATCGCTTCTAACTTATCTAAAGTTCCGCCAGTATGTCCGAGACCACGACCACTCATTTTTGCAACCGGCACACCAAAGCTGGCTACTAAAGGAGCTAGAATCAAGGTCACCTTATCACCAACACCACCTGTTGAGTGTTTATCCACTTTGATACCATCTATGGCTGATAAATCAAACTCCTGACCTGTCTTGACCATATTCATCGTCAGGTCAGAGATCTCACGTGTGGTCATTCCTTTGAAATAAACAGCCATAGCAAAGGCAGACATTTGGTAATCTGGAACAGTTCCAGCTACATAGCCTTCTACCAACCACTTGATTTCATTTGCAGTCAGTTCTTGACCATCTCGTTTCTTTTGGATTAAATCAACTGCTCTCATTCTTTCACACTTCTAAGGATATAATATCCCTTATCTTTCTTTACGATTTCACAATTTTCAAACACGTCTTCCATCTTATTTCTAGCACTTGGAGCTCCTTGCTTTTTCTGAATGACGATGGTTAAATCTCCTCCGTCTTTCAAGAAATCACTGCTCTTTTCGATAATCTCATGAACAACCTGCTTGCCCGCTCGAATAGGCGGATTGGAAATAACATGGTCAAATTTCCCTTCAACTTGGTCATAGATATTGGATTGAAAAATCGTTGCTTCTACTTTATTTCGTTCAGCATTTTGTCGCGCTAAGTCCAAGGCGCGATTATTGATATCGACCATGGTTGCCTGAACTCCATAAGCCTTGACCAAAGAAAGTCCTAGGGGACCATACCCACAGCCGACATCAAGGACCGTTTCTCCTTTATTAACCTCTAGACACTTCAATAAAAGCTGACTCCCAAAGTCAACCATTTTCTTGCTAAAAACACCCGCATCCGTCAAAAAGGTCATTTTTTGTCCCAACAACTCCACTCCCAACTCATGAATGTCGTGAGCAGCATCAGGATTTTCTGCATAATACATTTTACTCATAAAACTATTTTACCATAATTTGGCTTGAATTGTAAATCGTTTGCAAAGTGATGATAAAATGAAAAAGACTGAAGAATCCTAGTCAAAAAACCTTTTCTTCAATCTCTTTCAATTATTAGAAATACATTACAATCGATCGGGAACTACAAATTATCATAGTCAGGAAAAAACAGATCGTCTGTAATCAGGCGCATTTTTATTACTATTTCTTAAACTTAAAACACTTTATTATCAACAGGATTCCCAATATGATGTTTAGATAAAAACCCAACTGATAAGTTTGTATCAAGATTTCCAAACTTGTCCAAAGTCGTATCAAATCTTCTAGCGACATACGGAATAAATAACCTTCTGTAGCAATCCACAAAATCAAAAATAGATAACTACCAGCAGCAAGCCATTTCGTCCACTGCTTTTTTACTAACCAAGCAATCAAGAGTGAACAGATAAAGATAACTGTTACAAGAAGATGATCCATTAAGAAGGTAAAACCGTAATAAGTTTCTACAAAGCGTCTACCATTATCCGCATTCGCTCCCCTTATAAAAGGTAGTGCAAAACTTAAAATAAAACAGAGTTCCAATATGTAACATCTCAAGATTTTCATTGTATGCCTCCTATAAGTTGCAAACTAAAAAAGCCCACTTTTAATAACTGACAAGTCTTCAGAAACAATTCCCTATCTCATCATTAAATTATTCAACCTCCATCTACCTCTATTATACGATATTGACTTACTACCATCAAGAAACCGCTTTATTTTTTTAGCTTTTTATGGTATGATAAACAAAATATCTAGGGGAAAACAAATGACCAACGAATTTTTACATTTTGAGAAAATCAGTCGCCAGACTTGGCAATCATTGCATCGCAAAACAACTCCTCCCTTGACAGAGGAAGAGTTAGAATCCATCAAGAGTTTCAATGACCAGATTAGTCTGCAGGACGTAACGGATGTCTATCTTCCCCTTGTCCATCTTATCCATATTTACAAGCGCACCAAGGATGATTTGGCATTTTCAAAAGGAATTTTCCTCCAACGTGAAAGCAAATCCCAGCCATTTATCATTGGGGTTTCTGGAAGTGTTGCTGTGGGGAAATCGACTACTAGTCGCTTACTTCAGATTCTTCTATCACGTACTCTCCCAGATGCTACTGTAGAATTGGTGACAACTGACGGTTTTCTCTATCCCAATCAAACCTTGATTGACCAAGATATCTTAAATCGCAAAGGTTTTCCTGAAAGTTATGATATGGAAGCCTTGTTGAATTTTCTTGACTGCCTAAAGAATGGGCAAGATGTCGATATTCCTGTCTATTCTCATGAAGTGTATGACATCGTTCCTAGGGAAAAGCAACGTGTCAAAGCTGCTGACTTTGTCATTGTCGAGGGAATTAATGTCTTTCAAAACCCTCAAAATGAGCGCCTTTACATCACTGATTTCTTTGATTTCTCCATCTACGTTGATGCAGCAGTCGAGGACATTGAAAGTTGGTATCTGGATCGTTTCTTAAAACTACTCAGCTTTGCCCAAAATGATCCCAACAGCTACTACCACCGCTTTACGCAAATGCCGATTGGAGAGGTCGAAGCCTTCGCTCATCAGATCTGGACCAGCATTAATCTAATAAATTTACAAAACTATATCGAACCGACAAGGAATCGTGCCGAGGTTATTCTCCACAAGACTAAAAACCATGAAATCGATGAAATTTACCTAAAAAAATAATTTTCCCTTGTCAAAACCTAAGTTTTCATATATAATGGTATAGTTAGTAAATATGGAGGTAAGAACATTGGCAAACATTAAATCAGCTATCAAACGCGCTGAATTGAACGTTAAACAAAACGAAAAAAACTCAGCTCAAAAATCAGCTATGCGTACTGCTATCAAAGCTTTCGAAGCAAACCCTTCTGAAGAACTTTTCCGTGCTGCTAGCTCAGCTATTGACAAAGCAGAAACTAAAGGTTTGATTCATAAAAACAAAGCAAGCCGCGATAAAGCTCGTCTTTCAGCTAAACTTGCTAAATAAGAAACAGTCCATAGAGGCTGTTTTTTTGTCCTTGAATACAAAAAGGTAGAAAATGAAAATCGCAATCATCGGATATTCTGGAGCTGGTAAGTCAACTCTATCTGAGAAGTTATCAAACTACTACTCCATTTCTAAACTACATATGGATACTCTCCAATTTCAACCTGGTTGGCAAGATAGTGACCGAGAATGGATGTTGACCGAGATGAAAAACTTTCTCACAAAGCATGAATCTTGGGTAGTCGATGGCAACTACTCTTGGTGCTATTACGAAGAAAGAATGCAGGAAGCTGACCAAATCATCTTTCTCAACTTTTCCCCATGGACTTGTCTTTTTCGAGCCTTTAAACGTTATCTCACATACCGAGGCAAGGTCAGAGAAAGCATGGCTGCAGGTTGTCCTGAACGCTTTGACTGGGACTTTATCAGATGGATTCTCTGGGATGGGCGGACAAAGAATGCTAAAGAACGTTATCAACGGGTTCAAGAAACCTATCCAGAGAAAGTAATTGTCCTCAGTTCGCAAAAGGAGATAGATTACTTTTTAGAAAATATCGCAAACAACAAGAAAAACCAACGTGTATAACGTTGGTTTTTTGCTTTTATCCAATCACACTTCCGTTTGGTACGGATGGGTCAACTGTGAGAAGGGTTAATTTGTCATCATATTCAGCTGAGAGGATCATTCCTTGGCTGACATATTTTTTCATCATCTTACGTGGCTTAAGGTTGGCAACGATTTGTACCTTCTTGCCGACCAATTCTTGTTCATTTGGATAGTACTTAGCAATTCCTGAGAGGATTTGACGGTCTTCGCCATCACCAGCATCCAGACGGAATTGAAGCAACTTATCAGAACCTTCCACTTTAGACACTTCTTTGACTTCTGCGACACGGATTTCAACCTTGTCAAATTCTTCAAACTTGATTTCATCCTTGTTGAGCTGGAGTTCGACTTCGTCTGGATTCCATTCTTTTTCGACTGCTGGTTTGTTGCCTTCCATTTGTTCCTTGATATAGGCGATTTCTTCTTCCATATCGAGACGTGGGAAGATAGGTGTTCCTTTAGCTACTACAGTTACACCAGCAGGGAAGTCAGCCAAGCTCAAGTTTTCAAGGCTAGAAACTTCTGCTAGACCAAGCTGAGTCAAGACTGCCTGACTTGTTCCCATCATAAATGGTTCAATCAAATGGGCTACGACACGAAGACTGGCTGCCAAGTGGCTCATAACACTTGCTAATTGGTCACGAAGAGCTTCATCCTTGGCCAAGACCCATGGAGCTGTCTCGTCAATGTATTTATTGGTACGAGAGATAAGAGTCCAGACTGCTTCAAGAGCACGTGGATAGTCAACTGCTTCCATGTGTGTATGGTAGTCAGCGATTGATTGTTTCGCAACGTCAGCAAGAGCATTATCAAACTCTGTTACACCCTCTACATAGGCAGGGATTTGACCATCGAAATACTTGTTGATCATGGAAACCGTACGGTTGAGGAGGTTTCCTAGGTCATTTGCCAATTCATAGTTGATACGGCCTACATAGTCTTCAGGAGTGAAGGTTCCGTCTGAACCAACCGGAAGGCTACGCATGAGGTAGTAACGAAGTGGATCTAGTCCATAACGCTCTACCAACATTTCAGGGTAAACAACGTTTCCTTTAGACTTAGACATCTTGCCGTCTTTCATGACAAACCAACCGTGAGCAATCAAGCGGTCTGGCAATTTGATATCCAACATCATAAGAAGGATTGGCCAGTAGATAGAATGGAAACGAAGAATGTCTTTTCCAACCATGTGGAAAACTGTTCCATTCCAGAACTTATCAAAATTTCCATGCTCATCTTGACCGTAACCAAGAGCTGTCGCATAGTTAAGGAGAGCGTCAATCCAAACATAGACAACGTGTTTTGGATTTGATGGGACTGGTACCCCCCATGTAAAGGTTGTACGAGAAACCGCCAAATCTTCCAAACCTGGCTCGATGAAGTTACGCAACATTTCGTTAAGACGGCCATCTGGAGTGATGAAGTCAGGGTGAGATTTGAAAAATTCAACCAAACGGTCTTGGTATTTGCTGAGGCGAAGGAAATATGACTCTTCAGAAACCCATTCGACCTCGTGACCTGATGGAGCGATACCTCCAGTTACATTTCCAGCTTCGTCACGGAAAACTTCTGCAAGCTGGCTTTCTGTAAAGAATTCCTCATCTGAGACTGAATACCAACCAGAATATTCACCTAGGTAAATATCATCTTGAGCAAGCAAGCGTTCAAAGACTTGAGCCACTACTTTTTCATGGTAATCATCAGTTGTACGGATGAATTTATCATATGAGATATCAAGTAATTTCCAAAGTTCTTTGACTCCAACTGCCATCCCATCGACATAGGCTTGTGGTGTAATACCAGCTTCTTCTGCTTTTTGTTGAATCTTTTGGCCATGCTCATCAAGACCCGTCAAATAAAAGACATCGTAGCCCATAAGGCGTTTGTAACGTGCTAAGACATCACAGGCGATAGTTGTGTAGGCAGAACCGATATGAAGTTTACCAGATGGATAGTAAATCGGTGTTGTAATATAAAAATTCTTTTCAGACATAATATTTCCTTTCCAGGCAAATGAAACCTGTTTTTCTAACACTTCATTATATCATATTTTTAGTGATTTTCGATAGGAAAATCCATACAAAAACAAGACAGATAAATGTCCATCTTGTTTTTCCTCTTGTTTATATTACTCATAACGAAGGGCTTCGATTGGATCAAGCTTAGACGCTTTATTGGCTGGTAAGACCCCAAAGATCATACCAACGCTGGCCGAAACAGCCAAGCTAAAGAGAGCGATCGGTAGCGAGACACCAATTTCTATTCCTTCCATCATATTTTTTAACAAAGCACCTGCTAGCGTGGTCAAACCCGCTGCACTTATTAGGCCGATGACTCCACCTAGCAAGGTCAAGATCATGGACTCAATCAAAAACTGTACCAAGATATTAGCCCGTGTAGCTCCCAATGCTTTACGAAGACCAATCTCACGAGTACGCTCCGTTACAGAAACCAGCATGATATTCATAACTCCAGTCCCTCCCACAAAGAGAGAGATTCCTGCGATAGCACTGATAATAGCGGTCATAAAACCAAAGATTTGCTGAACCTCTGCAAAAGCGGCAGTTTCGTCTACAACCTGATATTCTCCCTGCTGTACTCCTGCAATTTCTGTCATCTTACGTGCGAGTTCTGGCCCCAAAGTCGGAGTTAGACTCGTATCATTCACACGAAAGACAATATTAGAAATTTCCTCCACATTAAAATTAGCTGCTACAGAAGCATTGGTTGTAATCGGTAAGCCACCTACACCAAACATCTTAGCACTTTTAACAGCAGGACTAGAGTAAACACCAATCACACGATAGCTATATCCATTGGCTGAAATAATTTGATTGAGTGCTGCCTGAGGTGAGTCAAAAAGACTTTTAGCGAGTTCTTCATCTAGCAAAATCACACTTGCAAAATCTCGGTAATCTTGTTCTCTCAGATCCCTACCTGCAATAATTTTATTTTCTACAGCAGACATATAAGTCATATTTCCACCTGTCAGACTTGCTCTCTCTACCTTTTTATCCTTATAGGTCAAAGTAACATTTGTACTATTAGTCACATAATAGCCATCTACACCTTTTAGTTTGGCAGTTTCCTTAACCCACGATTCCTGTGTTTTAGGTGGTTCTACGTGAACACCTTCTTCTTTACCAGATAGTGTCAGTGCAGATTGCTTTTGTGTAAAGGAACCGTCCTTACTTTTAATTGGTGAGAAAAATACCTGAATATTTTTCTGAGATTTTGTCATATTTTTATTGACCTGACGAGACATAGAGTCCCCTAAAGCCATGATGACAACTACTGAAGAGACTCCGATGATAATGCCAATCATAGTCAAAAAGGAGCGCATCTTGTGTGCCATAATAGATGAAAAGGCAAATTTCAGATTTTGCATCTTAGTTCTCCTTTCCTTCCAAACGAGCGCTATCAGACGAAATAACTCCATCACGGATTACAATCTGGCGTTTTGCATAGGCTGCAATTTCGGGCTCGTGCGTTACCATAATAATAGTCTTGCCTTCTTCATTTAACTCAACCAAGAGTTCCATGATTTGACTTCCTGTTTTCGTATCCAAGGCACCTGTTGGTTCATCAGCTAGGATGATCGAGGGATCATTAACAAGAGCACGCGCAATGGCCACCCGTTGTTTTTGACCACCAGACAACTCTGAAGGAAGGTGATGAATACGATCAGTCAACTCTACTTTACTCAGATATTCCTCTGCCAACTTGCGACGTTGGGCAGCTGGAACTCCGGCATAAATCAAGGGTAACTCAACATTTTGAACAGCATCCATCTTTGACAAAAGAAAGAACTGTTGAAAGACAAAACCAATTTGTTGGTTACGTACCTGTGCCAACTGCTTTTCACCTAGACGGGCCACTTCTTGGCCTTCTAGATAATATTCGCCGCTAGTTGGGGTGTCCAGCATTCCGATGGTATTCATCAGAGTAGATTTACCCGAACCAGATGGTCCCATAATGGCAACAAATTCCCCTTCGCCAATCTCTAAATTAATATTTTTCAAGACCTGCAGTTCCTGTTCACCATTTCGATAGCTCCGGCAGATGTTTTTTAGACTAATTAGTTGTTTCATCAGCCTTCACCTCTTTTCCTTCTTCCAAGGAAGTCGTTGGATTACTGATGACTTTGGTTCCGTCTGTCAAACCAGATGTGATCTCTTGGTTTTCTGCGTCAGCATTTCCTAAGCTAACTTCAACCTTCTTAGCCTTATTCTCTTCGTCAACAACCCAAACGTAGTTTTTCCCGTCTTCAGTAATGACACTGGTTAAGGGTACGAGGATTGATTTCTTGTCACTTTTAACCTCAACACTAACGGTAAAACCTGGTTTTAAATCACCAATCTCACTCGTCACTTCAATCGTATAGGGATATTTAGAACCAGTATTCCCTCCAGTTATAGCATTCGTTCCTTCTCCACTATTTTTAGGGTAAGCTGAAATATAGCTGATCTTCCCTGTCCAAGTTTTATCTTGGTAAACTTTAGAAGAGAAGGTCACTTCTTGGTCAACAGAAAGATTGGCAAGATTGTACTCAGAAAGTTCTCCCTTGACTTGTAGATTGTCGTTACTTACTACATGAACCATCACTTGATTTGCAGTAGTTGTAGACTTCGATACATTGTGATTAACTTCTACAACTGTACCTTCTAGCGTACTCAGAACCTTTGTCGCGTCCAATTGAGCCTGCGCCTTTTTAAGTTGTGCCTCTGCATCAGCACGACTATCACGAGCATCACTAATCTGAGAATCTATGGAGGAGACTGAAGAACCCTGCGCTCCATCATCATATCCTTCCGAATCAGCTAGAGTGTTGTTTCGTGATTCCTTCAAGTCATTGATACGACGATCAGCCTTGGCTATGGCACGGTTAGCTGCATCATAAGCAGATTGCGCTTCTGTGCTGTTGTATTTTACGAGCGTTTGTCCTTTGTCAACCTTATCTCCAACAGAAACCAATATTTCATCTATCTCACCCTTACTCGCATCCAAATAAACATATTGTTCATTTTTTGCGGTGACGGTACCAGATAAAAGAACAGAGGAGGCAACTGTTCCTTCCTTTGCGACTACGAGATGCGATGTGTCATCCTTACCGGCAGCCTGAGAGGGCTGTCTAAATAGCAAAATACCCGCTGCACTGATTATAATAATACTTGCAGCACCAATAGCTGTGTATAGTTGCCATTTTTTAGTTTTCTTATTCCCCTTCATCACAAAACTCCTATTTTATTTTCAATACAAAGACTATTATAGCAAATTTACCTACTCTAAACAATGATTGTTCAGAGAGAAAAGAGAACAATTCAGGAAATGAGCCTTATTTTCATTTAATTTATGCAGAATTGTACTAGTAACATCATACACCTTATTTCTATATTTAGCAAGTGATTTCTGCTATTTCTTTAGGGCGTAGCAGATTTTTGCATTCAAAAAATAAAAACGATAGAATATGACTATCAAATCTATAAGGAGTTTTCTATGAGAGAATATGATATCATCGCTATCGGTGGAGGGAGCGGCGGCATCGCCACTATGAACCGAGCTGGTGAACACGGAGCCAAAGCAGCTGTTATCGAAGAGAAAAAATTAGGTGGAACTTGTGTCAACGTTGGCTGTGTTCCTAAGAAAATCATGTGGTATGGAGCCCAAATCGCTGAAAGCTTCCACCACTACGGTCCTGACTATGGGTTTACGAGTTCAGATGTTCAATTTGATTTCACAAAACTTCGTCAAAACCGTGAAGCCTACATCGGCCGCGCTCGCTCATCTTATGATGGAAGTTTCAAACGCAACGGAGTTGATTTGATTGAGGGGCGTGCTCATTTTGTTGATTCCCACACTGTCAGTGTTAATGGTGAATTGATTCGTGCCAAGCATATCGTGATTGCGACTGGTGCTCGACCAAGCATTCCAACTATTCCTGGAGCTGAACTCGGTGGTAGCTCAGACGATGTCTTTGCTTGGGAGCAACTTCCTGAATCTGTTGCGATTCTTGGCGCTGGCTATATCGCCGTTGAGTTAGCAGGTGTTCTCCACGCACTCGGAGTAAAAACTGATTTGTTCGTCCGTCGCGATCGTCCCTTGCGCAGTTTTGACAGCTACATCGTGGAAGGTCTTGTCAATGAAATGGAAAAAATAGGCCTGCCTTTGCACACCCATAAGGTACCCGTCAAACTAGCAGAATCAGATCATGGCATTACCATTCATTTCGAAGATGGTTCCAGTCACACTGCAAGCCAAGTTATCTGGGCTACTGGCCGCCGTCCAAATGTAGACGGATTGGAGTTAGAAAAGGCTGGAGTTACACTCAACGAACGTGGATTTATCCAAGTGGATGAGTATCAAAATACTGTTGTAGATGGTATCTATGCCCTTGGAGACGTTACGGGTGAGAAGGAACTAACTCCAGTAGCCATCAAGGTTGGACGTACCCTGTCTGAACGTCTCTTTAATGGGAAAACACTTGCTAAGATGGACTACACAACTATCCCTACTGTTGTCTTCTCCCACCCAGCAATCGGAACCGTGGGGTTGACCGAAGAAGAAGCTATCAAAGAATACGGCCAAGAGCACATCAAAGTCTACAAGTCAAGCTTTGCATCTATGTACTCTGCCGTTACAAACCATCGTCAAGAATCTCGCTTCAAACTCATCACCGCCGGTGCTGACGAAAAAGTTGTTGGCCTTCACGGACTAGGTTACGGGGTGGATGAGATGATTCAAGGATTTGCTGTTGCCATCAAGATGGGAGCAACCAAGGCAGACTTTGATGCTACAGTAGCTATCCACCCAACCGCTTCAGAAGAATTTGTGACCATGCGCTAATTGTTGAAAGAGACTTTAAAGAGTCTCTTTTTACTTGCAAAATCGGCTGCCACAAAATTGTTACCTTAATTTAAAAATAGGTTGACTTTTCTTCCTAAATTAGTATAATAGTTACTATAATTTTGAAAAGAGGTTAACAGTCTTGAAAAAAGCTCATATCTATGCTATCCCTGCTATCGGTGCTGCTCTCATCTCCGTATTGGCTCAAATCAGTCTCCCTATCGGTCCTGTCCCCTTCACTCTACAAAACTTTGCGATCGGTCTGATTGCAACTGTTTTTAGACCAAGGGAAGCCGTCCTATCTGTTGCTCTCTATCTCCTGCTGGGTGCCATTGGTCTACCTGTCTTTGCAGGGGGAGGAGCTGGATTTCACGTTTTAGTTGGTCCAAGCGCAGGCTATCTCTGGTTCGACCTTGTCTATGCAGGACTTACATCTTATCTCATCCATCAAAATAGTGGCCATATCCGCATTTTCCTAGCCAACCTCTTGGGCGATTCCCTCGTCTTTGTCGGAGGTATTCTCAGCCTCCACTTCCTTGCTGGTATGCCATTCGATAAGGCACTAACAGTTGGTGTCCTTCCTTTTATCCTCCCTGATCTTGGTAAGATCATTGCCATTAGTTTCATTGGTCGTCTACTATTACAACGACTTAGGGGACAAGCATACTTCTCAATTTAACCCAAAAAGGATACTGAGTCAAAAACTCAATATCCTTTTATTGATTTCCTTTAAAAGCATCCACCATTACTTGAAATTCTTCGTTTGTAAGAGTGATTCCTTTTCCCATTTTGGTATGATCAGGGCTCCAAGTTCGAATATCAAACTTTGCTGGAGCGCCATTAAAGCTGACTCGATTTAGTTCTTTTGTCCATCCTTTTTCATTTTCAGACAAGATCAGTAAGTGTTCTTCGATTTCAAATGTAAATTCTGCCATTTTTAACTCCTTTTTGTGATATGCTTTCTCTAGTCTATTCGTAAAAATCTTGTAGTTTTTAGGAAAATTTTATATAATGTGGATATATAAGAAGGGAGACGCCTATGACGTACACATTCAAGCAAGTCTTAGATAAGATACAAGACTTTCTCAGTGGACATAATGAACAAGATTATTCTGAAAACGACTCCCTTATTAGCACAATTGAACAGGCCATCCAGAAAAAAACGGCTGTTCATGTCATACTAGCTGAAACAAGCTTCACTGGTGATATTGTCAAATATGATACCAGTCGTCAACAGATTGTTGTCAAAAATTTTACAAAAAATGTGACACGTATCATCCGAATCGCTGACATCAAAAGGCTACGCTTTGTCCCATCTACTGTCCAGAGAGCTCAGAAAAATAGATTTAAGAAAGAGTGAGATGCTTTTCATCCCACTCTTTTTCTTAACGAATTTGTTCAAAATGAAGGTGAACTGCGATATGGTCACCATACCCACTTCTCTCCAAATCACGTTGCAAGCGATAAGAAATGTAGTGTTCGGCTATTGTGATATATCCTGCCCCCAACAAACGATTTTCAACCATTGATTGGATCATACTGATGGTCGCACGTTCTACTTTTGCTTCTTCCAAGTCCAAGACTACCTTTTTAGTAACTTGAGCTAGGTTTTGACGCAGGTCATCGGTCAAAACATAAACTGTTTGAGCTGCTTTGAGGACAGCTTGGTAGATTTTATCTGGATCAAAGTCAGCAACCTCTCCGTTACGTTTGATTACTTGCATAAGGTTCTCCTTTATTCTTTGTTTTCTTTGATTTCAGCCAGCATTTTTTCTTCTTCGGCTGTTAGTTGATAGTTTTCTAGCAGGTCAGGTCTGCGCTCGTAGGTTTTCTTTAGACTCTCATACAGCCGCCACTGACGAATCTTCTCATGATGACCACTCATGAGCACATCTGGAACCACCATTCCTCGATAGTCATAAGGACGTGTGTACTGAGGATATTCAAGGAGGCCTGATGAAAAGCTATCATCCTGATGACTAGACTCCTTGCCAATCACTTCAGGAATCAGGCGAACCGTAGCATCAATCATGGTCATGGCAGCCAACTCACCACCAGTCAGGACATAATCTCCTAGGGAAATTTCATCGGTTACCAAGGTCTTGATGCGCTCGTCATATCCTTCGTAGTGACCGCAGATAAAGATAAGCTCCTCTTCTTGAGCCAAATCTTCAGCGTAGGCTTGATCGAACTGTTTCCCAGCAGGATCGAGAAGAATGACGCGGGGATTTTTCTTTTCAATGGCGTCAAAAGCATCGAAAATAGGTTGGGCGCGGAGCAACATTCCCTGACCGCCTCCGTAGGGCTCATCGTCAACATGACGGGCCTTTTCAGCATATTCTCGAAAATTATGATACTGGATATCCAAGAGCCCTTTTTCTCGAGCCTTTCCAACAATCGAGTGCTCCAGCGGAGAAAACATCTCAGGAAAGAGGGTTAAAATATCAATCTTCATCATCTAACCCTTCTAAGATTTCCACTTCGACCCGCTTGTTTGGAATATCAACATTGAGAACTACTGGCGGAATGTAGGGTAAAAGCAAATCTCGCTTACCTTTTCGCTTGACCACCCAGACATCATTGGCTCCTGGTTGTAGGATTTCCTTGATAGTTCCAATCAGGTTGTCTCCCTCGTAAACTTCCAAACCAATAATCTCGTGATAGTAGAATTCTCCATCGTCTAAGTCATTTAGGTCTTCCTCAGCAACCTTGAGACTATAACCCTTGTACTTCTCAATCGCATTGATATGGTACATGTCTTTGAATTTGATAATGTCAAAATTCTTATGCTTACGGTGGCTAGCGATGGTCACTGTTTGAACAAACTGATCTTTTTCATCAAATAAAGCCAGTTCTACCCCTTTTTTAAAACGTTCCTCAGCAAAATCCGTCACAGACAAGACTCTCATCTCACCCTGTAGCCCCTGCGTATTGACGATTTTCCCAACATTAAAGTAGTTCATCTTGTCTCCTGTATCTATTTCTATCCTTTATTTTATCACGTTCCAGGGATTTTCACAAGTTGGATAGGTCCTATCTTACAAGGCTACTACTTCTTCAAAAAAATCACCAACTATCTGATTAAACTCTTTAGGATGGTCATTCATCGGTTGGTGTTTGCTATCTGAAATCGTTACTTGACGCGCATTGGGATTTAGAGCAATGATACCATCATAGATTATTTTTAGGTGTTTGGGAAAATCATTTTCGCCTCTTACTAATAGCATGGGAGGATTTCCTTTATATCCTTCTATCTCATGGACTGCCAAGAAACCTGTGATTCCAAGGTTCAAGAAAACATCTCGCCCAGTTTCTATAATGGCCGTCTTGACCAATTCTCTTGTGATAGGGTTATCACTACACATTTTTGAGTTCTTATCTGCAATCACCTTCCAAGGAATCGTTTTATACATAAGAGAACTATATTTGATTCGACCTCTTTCTTTATCTGATAGGTAACGATGCTGTCCCCAACTATCTACCATGACCAAGGCTAGGACTCTTTCTGGATGGCGATAGGTGTACTCTTGAAGTGGATTTCCTCCCCAAGAATGACCAACCAATATCACCTTATCTAGCCGGAAATAAGACAAAATAGCATCTACATCTTGAACAGCGCCTTCCAGGTCGGGTAGGCCAACTTTCATAGGTGATTCACCCTGCCCTCTAACATTGACAAAGTAAAGGTCAAATCCATCAAAAGCATCATACTGGTGGGCCCACATCTGACTACGGCCACAAGCTCCATGATAAAAAATAATATGCCCTTTACTAGCGTTTCCAGGACGATGATAAACAACCAAATCACAATCTACGACTGCTATAAGGTGACGTTTCAACATCTCGGGTTCTCTGTTATAAAAAGCAATAGCTTCAGCAATATCATTTGGCTTCATTTCTACACTCTCTCCTCTTTATCCTGATATCATTCTTTGTATCTATTTTATCATGCTATATTAAAATCTTTGTTTTCCAAACTTAATTTCATTAAAAATTTTGAATTTTCTGCATCATTTAGATAAAGAAAAAGACTGCTAAGCAATCTTTACTTTTTTCTCATCAGATTCATGCCTAAAATTCCAGCAATAATCAAAGTTGCTCCAATCACATGGTAACTATAAATTGGTTCGTGGAGGATAAGAGCCCCAGCTAGAATAGTCAAAACTGTTCCAAGATTGCCAAAGACACTGACGGTTGATGCCCCGAGGCGAACGATAGCATAGATAGAGAGACTACCAGTCACGATAGAGGCTAGTATTCCCAAATAGAGGATGGAAAGCAGATAGGACACCTGTCCAAGTGGTGCAAAGTAAGCTAATATATTCCCCTCTAGATAGTGCGAGGTCAGGCTTAGCATATTAAAGGTGATGAAGCCAACAAATATCACAACAGCTGTCATATCCATGGCCCGATAGCGACCTCCTTTGGACTTGCTGAGGATATTGTTTATCGCATTGGCAAGAACAGATCACAACATCAAGAGAAAGCCCAAGCTAGCAGTTTCAGTGCTAAAGTTTGCTCCTTTGCTAAGGAAAATGAAAACTACTCCTGCTACGGATAAAATTAAAAAGAACTTTTGTAGCAAACCAGTCTTTTCCTTGAGAAAGACCGATGCCAAAAGGAGAGTAAAAATCGGGACAAGCGCTTGTAAAATTCCCGCTTCAGAAGACGATATATACTGTAAAGCAAAGGATTGGAAAATAAAGAAGAGGAGTGGATAGAAAAGACTCATAGGCAGAATTGAAAGAATATCTTTTCTACTTAAACTCACATTGATAAGTTTTGTTTGATGAAGGATGACCAATACCAAAGCAGCGATTGTATAGCGATGTGCTAAGTTTGTGAGAGGACTAGCATAGCCCAAAGCAATCTTAGTAAATAAAAAAGAAAAACCAATGATTGCTGAAAAGGATAAGGCTGCTAGGTATGCTTTTGTTTTCTCGTTCATAGATTGTTACTCCCTTTAAAAATAGCTATTCTCAAGATTAATTGACTAGAATTCTTTGAGACTGTCTATCCATTTTAGCATAGTAAAATCCTAGATGCTATTTCTAGGATTCCTATTTTGTACCTTCTTTCTCCCTTTATCTACAACATAGCTTAAAAAGGACTCTGCGAGTCTAATCTGCTTTTCTCGTTCTTGTCTCACAAGTTCTAACTTGTCTGCCTCTTGGAGATTCCTTACTTTGATAGCATAATCCGCGGAAACAATGGCATGTCCTCTCATATGAGCAGTTGAGATGGCTTGTACAAAAACTCTGGCTGCGTACTTAGCGATTTGATTTTGGGCATTTTTAGAGAGGAGATTTGCTGCGAAACCTGCTTTTCTCAACTCATGAGGTGAGAACTCATTTCTCAATCGTGCATCAAAAGCCTCATAAGCTTGCCGAATTATTTTATTTTTCTCACCTTCATCACCGATATCAATTAAAGATAAGAAATTTCGCGAGTTCTCTAATGCCCATCGAGCTAGTTCTTTCTGAGGAAGTCTATCCAGTATTTGTTCTAGTTCCAATCTTTTCTCAGAGTCGTCCCAAATGGCAACTTTGTAAGGACTGGGTAGGTGATTCATTTTAGTCTTATAGGCAGTTCGTTCAAACTCATTCCATGCATAGTCCTCTGGTCTCATTGCTTTCTCATTCTTTCTTACTAGCTACCGTAAGCTAGGAGAAACCTTTCATATTAGTGAAAAGAGATTACTCCTAGTTCTCTTGGAGGTTTTCCAAAAATTCTTCCAAATCTCGTTCATGCTGATACTTAATGGCAGCCTTCTTATCTTTCTCAAAGATGGTTTTGGTTAGGTCAATATCGTTGATAGCTGCAATTGCGACGGTGTAATGAATGATATCAGCCAGTTCTTTGGCTAGTTCCTCGTTTGAGTCCTGAACGCCCTTTTTTCGACCGGAGCGCCCATTCAAGACCTCGGCTACTTCTCCGACTTCCTCCACTAGCTTGATAAAGAGGCCTTCCTCAGTCCGAGACTGTTGGTAATGTTCGAGTAAATAGGCTTGTAATTGTCTAAACGTTAAATCCTTCATCTTCTCCTCCTAACAAAAAAGCGAGACATCTGTCCCGCTTTCTTTATTTTTCATCGATAACGATTCTTACTTTTTTGTCTTCAGTTGGGACAGAGTAGACAATCGTTCTTATCGCAGAAATAGTACGACCCTTACGACCGATAACACGACCGACATCGCTTTGGTCAAGATCCAAGTGATACTCCAAAAACTCTGGTGTGTCTTCGATCTTGATAGTTAAGGCATCTGGTTGTGAAATCAAGGGTTTCACAATCGCAATAATGAGATTTTCAATCGTATCCATCTGTCAACCTACTTTAAACTTATTTTGAGAATTTAGAATCGTGGAATTTCTTCAATACGCCTTCTTTTGAAAGGATGTTGCGAACTGTATCAGAAGGTTGAGCTCCATCAGCCAACCATGCAAGAACGCGGTCTTCTTTCAAAGTTACTTGGTTTTCAGCAACAAGTGGGTTGTAAGTTCCAACTGTTTCGATGAAACGTCCGTCACGTGGTGAACGTGAGTCTGCTACGTTGATACGGTAGAAAGGTTTTTTCTTAGAACCCATACGAGTCAAACGGATTTTAACTGCCATTTTTTAATGTCTCTTTTCTTATTTTTTATTTCGGTGAAATAGCTAAGCTATTTAGCACATGTTCTATTATAACAGATTTTCGAGAGGTGTCAAGAAAAAAACTTGACAGAGTTAAAAATTTTTAAATTTTTTAGAAATTTATTAGATTAATAGAGATAAATTAGAAAGAAAAAATTTATGAATACTACTTTTGATAACTACCCTGTCAAGCCCTATATCTCTCTTAATCGTGATGTCGAAGCTTGGCTACTAAATCTCAAGCCCGTTCCCAAATGACACATGGACCTATTAGCAGATGATTTACTAGCAGGAGATATCATTCTCCTATGGAGAATCAACTTTGGCACTTTTACAACCGAAACATGATTTTAAAAACTCCCATTCGAATATGATTCAAAATTCGCTTAAAATCAATGTTTTCCCACTTTTTCAGAAAACAAATTTTTATCTAATTTAAATAACTTTCAATTAAATGGTGTGAATTTTGCTTAAAATCATCAAAAACACCCCATGGTGTGAACCATGAAGTGTTGTAAATGCTGTATTGTAGCTAGTTTTTAACGTTTAGAAAACTACCTAGCTTTACGAGCTTTCTTAAAATCTGGTTTGGAAAGTATGCGTTTCAGTTGGACTAAAAACAGCGTAATATCAAGGATTTTCAGAACGATATCTACTTTTTAATTTCATAAAATATGAATCAATAAATTATAAATAGGGGAATAGTTTAGGTCTGTAATCATTAAAATAATACACCTAACTTTGGTCACCGTTTTTTAGTTATTCACTCTTTTTTCAGATAGTGTTTTTAAAGTTATGATGTAAAATGCCGCAATTAAAACACTATACATCATAATCGGAGGATAGAGAATTAAGGATAGAATCAATCCCACTCCTTTAATTATTAGGTCAGGTATCAATAACTTTCTATATTGTGCGGTAGCTTCAAGTAATTCTTTCTGATCTATATTGGGTTTATCAATTACTTTATGTAAAAACCAGTTTGCTACCGTTGAAACAATAACGATCAGTCCATAAAAGAGCTGTGCCGTATGGTTCATGAAATGACTACTAACGATTCCAGTAGCATAGGGCATAAATGAAACAAAAAATAAAAGAAACAAATTCCACCAAACAATTTGTGGGGAAATTTTCTCAACCTTTTCCCATAGTGTGTTTAGTGCCATCCATAACGATCCTAACCAGAAAAAGGAAAGAAAATAAGCAAAGAAATTTTGCCGTAAATCCCAAAAAGCTTGAAGACTTGGTGTCGTTGGTTTTTCTAATTCTAAGATTAGGATAGTCATTATAATTGCTAGAACCGCATCTGTCAATGCAATTAATCTATCTTTCTTCATCAGATTACATCACCTTTCATTTTGTAGCATTCTATCTCATCGTATAATATTTATTAATCTTAAATATTAGATATTCATTTCATACTTTGAGTACAAACAAGATACACTAAAAAACATGTATCTGTCATATTTTATTTAACTTTAGAAATATTCATCCATCTAATTAATAAATATATCATATTTCACAATAAATGACTACTATCAAAGATACATTTTCTTTCAAATTCCTCCCTTTTCAACTTGGCTAACTTGAGCTGCATTGCCTAGTTCGCTTTGTGTAATATTGTATTTTTTTCTTAAATTTTTGATACGAGTAGGTATTTCTTGTGAATAATTTTCTTCAAAAAATTTCATATATAATCCCCCTATAATCATGGAAAAGTAGAAAGTAGTAAAAATAGTTGTTATCCTAGTTGATTAAAAAAATCTCTGATTTCCTCATCTTTTATAAAATAATATATAATTTTCCCCTCTCTTCTAGTGTCCAAGATGTTTTGATTGGCTAGTTTACGAAGATGGTGGGAGGCAGATGCCATACTGAGATTTAATAAACAGGCTATATCGCAGACACAGAGTTCTTCGACGGCAAGGAGATAAAAGATGATATTTATCTGTTTATTATCGGTAAATTTTGATAAAATGCGAAGTGATTTTTGGACTTTTTCCTTTTCAAGGTAGTTCGTTGCGGTTGTAACATTTTGTTGATTTATAACATCCACTTGACAGATACTATCTTTTTTCATAATTTATTCTCCTAGCCTTACACAGCCCATAGCATGTCAAAGCTGTTGTTTTCAATCAGGATATACATCCCCAATCCTAAATAGACAACGGCAATAAACCATCTGCTATATTTTTCCAAAGTTTCTCCAACAGAAGGGACTTGTGCTAATTTTTGGGCAGAAAAAACCAAGAGATAAATCAGGACTAGAAAAGTAAGTAAAGTCACTATCAAATTCGCTAAATTTAAGGTGGTAAAATATGGGACAAAGACACCAATATTGTCAGCGCCACAACTTGCAAAAGTGATCATAGCGACTAGAAAAATCAGGTTTTTATTGTCTTTTCGCAAACCATCTTTTGCAATAGCTTCTCCATCAGAATCTCCTAAAAGCAAAACTTTGAGCCCTAGGAAAATTGGAATCAAACCGAGCAAACCTAAAATCTCTTTACTAGGAATATAATTTAAGACAAATGCAAAAAGTAAACTTAGCAATATTAGACTAACAGAGCCTAGAAATTGTCCTAAATAGATGTTAATGATGTCTTTTCTGCTTTTTCTTTTGGCAAAAAATAACATTAGGATAATAAGTAAGTCTACGGCTGTCCCAGAATACAGGATTATTGAAGTAACAACATTTTGAATCATAAAACACCTCATTCAAATATATTTTTGAATGAATTTTAACATTAAACTTTGTAGATGTCAACTTCAGCTCCATCAAAGTATAGATAAGAAGGTAGAGATTGGACTGAAATATAGTGAAATGTATTAAAATTGAAAAAAGAAAAAACGCTTGAAATCAGAGTTTTTCTTATGTATTGATTCGTATTGAATGCTTACTTCACTTCTGTAAAAATTAACTTCTACACCTACAAAGCCTATTCTGACAGACTTTATAAAAGCCTAAGAAAAAAAGTAGAGATTCATACAGTGTCTAGATTTTCCAAAAATTCTTTATCATCAAATATTATTAACGAAACTATCAAACCAAATACGATGCATTGCTTCAAAGAATTCTTTAGTTGTTTGACTAGCGAGGTCTTTAATTAAAAAATTTTTTCAAATAATTGCCACATTGACACATAAATTCTTGCTTTATAAATTTAAGTGTGATATATTTATAACATAATTTTAAGTGTGATATATTTATAACACAAAAAAGGAGTCTATCATGAAAAAAAGTCAAAAAATGCGTGGCCTCATTGCAATGATTGCCGTAGCTCTCTTTATTGATTTTATTGTTTTATTTGGTTCTAATCTTAGTTGGGGACCCAAGTTAGTTATTGCTGGTATTTCAGTATCAGGTCAAATTGTAGCTATTTGGAGCTGGCTACATATGAAACCATGGCCTCATAAGAGTCAGAAAGGTAAGGGAAAGATTATTTTTGACTTGTCTGCTAAGCTTTACACGATACTTTTGTTTGCAGCAAGCATTTTTTATACAGTAGGGATTTGGGTTGCGACCCCAAGCGAAAGTTCTGGTATTAAAGAATGGATTTTGGGAATTGGCCTCGTTATTGAAGTGATTGTATTTGGTTTTTTCTCTTTAAAAAATGTCAAGGAAACTCCGGACGAACGCTTTTATGCTAATTTAGCAAAGGCAGCTAGCTTAATGTTTGTTTTTATACTAGGCGCACTGATGATCCTAGCAGTTATCATTGGGTATATGGGGTCTCTCACTCTTTACATGGGACAGATATTTATTAGCATAGCTGCCTTGATTTGCATCTTTTCGGTTGTCTATCTTATCTTGGAACGTAGAGGATAAGCATGGCCAAAGAAAGCAAAATTATTACTAATCTCAAATCTGTTCGTGAGTCCACAGGCATGACCCAGCAGGAGTTAGCCGACCTCATCGGCATGCGACGCGAGACAATTCTGCACTTGGAAAATAACCGTTACAACCCTTCGCTGGAAATGGCTCTTAAAATTGCTCAAGTTTTTAATCTTAAAGTAGAAGACCTCTTTGAACTCAGACAGAAAGAGGAAGCATAATTCTTTTCGAGACCTGGTTTCCTAAATACTTTGAGTACACTTATGATATTGATACCCCAAAGCATCTAAAAACTCTGTGGAAAAAGGTTATGCTGTCATTAAGACAGCTTTTGATTCACTTGACCATCTAAATGCCACCATAAAAAAGAATATTCTGAAAAGCAAGGGAATGACAGGACTGTCTAAGATGAGGGCTCCATATTTGGACCAATCCCTTCGTGACAACTTTTCAGAAGAAGAATTAGCAAGTTACTTTTCAATTCGTGGTTACAAATTGACTCCAAAGGGGGAGCAGATACTGGAACAGTACCAGGACATTATCGACCGTCATCCAAAGAAAAATCTCTAAGCAAGC
Organism: Streptococcus oralis; assembly: GCF_023110435.1. Classification (GTDB taxonomy): domain Bacteria; phylum Bacillota; class Bacilli; order Lactobacillales; family Streptococcaceae; genus Streptococcus; species Streptococcus oralis_CF. Next base: position 422,788 of record NZ_JALDWB010000001.1, on the reverse strand, counting down.
GACTTTCTGGTCGGCTTCCTCTTAAACTACCTTGTCACAAATATTTGAAATCACCTCCCTTTTAGGGTACAATGATAGAAATGAATTTTTGAGAGGAAAACAATGAAAAAACTAGCAACCCTTCTTTTACTATCATCTATTGCCCTTGCAGGATGTACTAGTATCCAACGTGGTCTCCGTGGTGATGACTATGTCGACTCTAGTCTTGCAGCAGAAGAAAGCTCAAAAGCAGCTGCTCAGGCTGCCAAAGATTTGAATGACGCTTTGACCAATGAAAATGCCAACTTCCCTCAACTTTCTAAGGAAGTTGCTGAAGATGAAGCCGAAGTCATTCTCCACACAAGTCAGGGTGATATTCGCATCAAACTCTTCCCCAAACTAGCTCCTCTAGCAGTTGAAAACTTCCTCACTCACGCTAAAGAAGGCTACTATAACGGAATCACCTTCCACCGTGTCATCGATGGCTTTATGGTCCAAACTGGAGATCCTAAGGGAGATGGTACAGGGGGCCAATCCATCTGGCATGATAAGGACAAAACGAAGGACAAGGGAACTGGTTTCAAAAATGAAATCTCTCCTTACCTATACAATATCCGCGGTGCCCTTGCTATGGCTAACACTGGTCAACCAAATACCAACGGTAGCCAATTCTTCATCAACCAAAACTCGACAGATATTTCAACTAAACTTCCTACCAGCAAGTATCCTAAGAAAATCATCGAAGCCTATAAAGAAGGCGGAAATCCTAGTCTAGATGGCAAACACCCTGTCTTTGGTCAAGTCATCGATGGCATGGACGTTGTTGACAAGATTGCCAAAGCTGAAAAAGATGAGAAAGACAAACCAACGTCTGCTATCACTATCGATAGTATCGAAGTGGTGAAAGACTACGACTTCAGCAAGAAATAAACCATCAACAGATAAGGAGACGATGATATGATTCTATTTTGGGGTTCTAAAGGTTATCAGAAAGATTTGGGACATACGCAAACTGCGATCGAATGTGGTCACTGTAACAATGTCGACACGTGGGAAATTGTTGAAACAGGGCGCAAATTTACCCTCTACTGGATTCCACTTTTTCCTTATGGTAAAAGTTACTTCGTTTCTTGTCCGATTTGCCACTACGGTAAAGAAATTGAGAAATCTGAAGTTGAAAACTATTTAAATTACTAGTCAAAAAAGGCCAAGTCATTTCGACTTGGCTTTTTTAGTGCTTTTAAGTTAACTTGTTAAAGTCCCAGATTTGGTCCATCCAGCCTTCATAGAAGTCTGGCTCGTGGCAAACCATGAGGATTGAACCCTTATACTCTTTCAGAGCACGTTTGAGTTCATCCTTGGCATCCACATCTAGGTGGTTGGTTGGCTCGTCCAGCACTAAAACGTTGTTTTCACGGTTCATCAAGAGACAGAAACGCACCTTGGCCTGTTCCCCACCTGACAAGACCTGAATCTGACTTTCGATATGTTTGGTTGTCAAGCCACAACGAGCAAGGGCTGCACGGACTTCTGCTTGATTGAGTGCTGGAAAGGCATTCCAGACCGCTTCTAGAGGCGTCTGACGATTGCCCCCTTCTACTTCCTGCTCAAAGTAGCCAAGTTCTAGATAGTCGCCACGTTCGACTTCTCCAGCAATTGGTGGAATAATGCCCAAGAGAGACTTCAAGAGGGTTGTTTTCCCGATACCATTGGCTCCAATAATGGCAACCTTTTGATTGCGTTCAAAGGTGAGGTTTAATGGTTTGGTAAGTGGACGGTCATAACCAATCTGTAAGTCCTTGGCTTGGAAGATAAATCGCCCTGGCGTACGAGCCGGTTTGAAATCAAAGGATGGCTTTGGTTTCTCGCTTTGGAGTTCGATAATATCCATCTTATCCAATTTCTTCTGACGGGACATGGCCATATTACGTGTTGCAACACGAGCTTTGTTTCGAGCGACAAAGTCCTTTAGTTCCGCTATCTCTTTCTGCTGACGTTCGTAAGCTGCCTCCAGCTGAGATTTCTTCATGGCATAAACTTCTTGGAACTGGTAGTAATCACCAGAGTAACGCGTCAGCTGTTGATTTTCCACATGATAGACGATATTAATCACATCATTGAGGAAAGGAATATCGTGCGAAATCAAGACAAAGGCATTCTCATAGTTTTGGAGATAACGCTTAAGCCAGTCAATGTGTTCAGCATCCAAGTAGTTGGTTGGCTCGTCAAGCAACAAAATATCTGGTTTTTCAAGGAGAAGTTTAGCCAAAAGGACCTTGGTTCTTTGTCCACCTGATAATGCTGTTACATCCGTATCCATGCCAAAGTCCATGACACCAAGGGCACGCGCCACTTCATCAATCTTAGCATCCAAGGTATAGAAATCACGACTCTCCAAACGGTCTTGGAGTTCGCCAACTTCTTCCATGAGTGCATCGATATCCGCTCCGTCTTCGGCCATTTCCATATAGAGGTCATTGATACGTGCTTCTGCTTTGAAAAGCTCATCAAAGGCTGTACGGAGCACATCACGAACAGTTTGACCTTCAGCCAGAACTGAGTGTTGATCCAGGTAACCAGCAGTCACATATTTGGACCACTCAACTTTCCCTTCATCTGGTAACATCTTACCAGTTACGATGCTCATAAAGGTTGATTTCCCTTCACCATTGGCACCGACCAGACCGATATGTTCACCCTTGAGGAGACGGAAGGACACATCTTCAAAAATTGCACGGTCACCAAAACCATGACTCAGATTTTTAACTTCTAAAATACTCATTTTAATTCCTTATCTTGTTTTTATGCAGTCCTTTATAGAGGAGCCAAGCCAAATAGCCTCCCAGGGTATTGGTCCACAAATCATCAATCTCAAAGACGCGATTAAAGTCGAAGAAAAAATCTAAAACTAGTTGCGTACACTCAATTCCTAGACTTAGTAAAAAACTGAACAAAATCACTTTCTTAGTATTTCTTAGACCAGGCATAAGATAGAGAAGTTGGAAAATCAGTGGGAAGAGCAAGAGTATATTTAAGGCATTTTGCAAAAATATCCAGAATAGCTGCAGAAGGCTAGTCACTTCACCCAGATTCCAAAGGGAGTTTAAGGGAGTTAAAAGAAAAACCAGGCGTCCAAAAGTTTGAATACCTGGAGTTTCCACTCCTGTAGGAAGTTGAGGTTGGGGAGTAAAACAAAAACAGACAATGCATAGGCTATAAACAGCCACTCCCAATCTTAAGATTAATTCTCTTTTTTTAGTCATTTTATGGATTTACCGCTGCGACTGCCTTCTGGCGGTCACGTTTCATTGTATTGGAGCGCAATTGTCCACAAGCTGCATCAATATCAGTACCATGTTCTTGACGAACAACACAGTTGACCCCTTTTTTCTTGAGGGTATCATAAAAGGCCATCACGCGCTCTTTAGGACTACGGCTATATTGGTCGTGTTCACTAACTGGGTTATAAGGAATCAAGTTGACATATGACAATTTCTTAATATTCTTGAGCAATTCCGCCAACTCCAAGGCTTGTTCAACGCCATCGTTGACTTCATTGAGCATGATGTATTCAAAGGTTACACGGCGATTAGTTGTTTCGATATAGTACTCAATAGCTGCAAAGAGCTTTTCAATCGGAAAGGCACGGTTGATCTTCATGATGCTTGAGCGCAATTCATTATTGGGTGCGTGAAGGGAAACAGCGAGATTGACCTGTACGCCTTCATTAGCAAAGTCACGAATTTTATGAGCCAAACCTGAGGTAGAAACAGTGATGTGACGAGCACCGATAGCCATCCCCTTGTCATCATTGATGGTACGGACAAAATTCAAAACATTGTTGTAGTTATCAAATGGTTCACCAATTCCCATGACAACGATATGGCTGACACGTTCGTCCTGACCACGCTCATCAAAGTATTTCTGAACTAGCATGATCTGCGCTACGATTTCCCCGTTATTGAGGTCACGTTGCTTCTTAATCAGGCCTGACGCACAGAAGGTACAACCAATATTACAACCAACCTGGGTGGTCACACAGACTGACAAACCGTAGTGTTGACGCATAAGTACTGTCTCAATCAACATGCCATCTGGCAACTCAAAAAGATACTTAACAGTACCATCAGCCGACTCTTGTACAATGCGTTGTTTCAAGGGATTGACCACAAACTGCTCATTGAGCTTGGCAATCAAATCCTTGGAAAGGTTGGTCATTTCTTCAAATGACTGGACACGTTTACGGTAGAGCCATTCCCAGATTTGATCTGCACGGAATTTCTTTTCTCCTTGTTCTAATACCCATTCTTGCATGGTTTGACGTGTTAAACTATAAATAGACGGTTTCATCTCTTCTCCTTATTCTCTATCTATTTCTGACGAATGACAAAATGGCGCTGTCCCTTGTCCTCTTTCTGAGACTTTTGCTCCTTATGACGACGTCTATTTCGCTTATCCGCATTTGGTTTTCTCTTGTTTTGCGAAGGTTTCTTTCTCTTTCTAGAAGAGTTTTCCTCCTCTTTTCTACGCATTTTCTTGTCAAATGAAGCCCGCTTCGGTGCTTGATTTTCTAGGACAAAATAGGCACAACCATAACTACAGTACTCTAAAAGATAGTCCTGTAAGCGACTGATTTTTTCAATTTTTTCCTCTGTTCGGTCGTCTTTGTAAAAGCCACGTAGACGAAGCTGTTCATTGCTCCAGTCCCCCACGACATAATCAAACTTGGTCAACACTTCTGAGAAGCGTTGATTAAAGACTGTCACATCGAAAGCATCCTTGATATTTTCAACCAAGGTAAAAGCGATTCCTTCAGTCTCAACCTTTTCCCCATTTACTTGAAATTCTGGGCCAGGAAACTTGTTATAGTTGTATAATTCAGGTGCAATTTCTTTACGCATAGTCTTCCTTTTCCACGATTACTTAACACTCTATTCTACCATAATTTCTAGCAGTTAGCACGTTTCTCATAAAAATGAAAAAAGTCTGACGATTTTGTCAGACTTCTGCTTGAAAATCTTAAAAAGAGAAGATTGACTCTTCCCTCCACATTTTATTATTTAGCTGCTGCGTAAAGCTCGTCTACTTTGTTCCAGTTAATAACTGAGAAGAAAGCTTTGATGTAGTCAGGACGCACGTTGCGGTATTTCACGTAGTAAGCATGTTCCCAAACGTCCAAGCCCAAGATTGGTTTTTTGCCTTCTGAGATTGGTGTGTCTTGGTTTGCTGTTGAAGTTACTTCAAGCTTCCCTTCTTTGTTGACAACCAACCAAGCCCATCCAGAACCAAAGCGAGTTGTAGCTGCTGCTGTAAAGGCTGCTTGGAACTCTTCAAATGAACCAAATGTTGCATCGATTGCTGCTGCAAGTTCTGCTGATGGAGCAGTCTTTTCAGGAGTCATCAATTCCCAGAAAAGAGCGTGGTTCAAGTGTCCACCACCGTTATTGATAAGCGCTTGGCGGATATCAGCTGGGATAGAGTCTACATCAGCAAGCAAAGCTTCAAGGTCTTCACCAATTTCAGGGTGTTTTTCAAGAGCTACATTTGCATTGTTGACATAAGTTTGGTGGTGTTTGTCATGGTGCAAGTGCATTGTTTCAGCATCGATGTATGGTTCCAAAGCGTCGTATGCGTATGGAAGGTCTGGTAAGATAATAGCCATCTGTAATACCTCTTTTTCTTTCTATATGAAAATGATAACGCAATCATCCTCTTTTTTCAAGTTTTTTGCTCAATTAGCTTCTGCAGCGATCTGCAAGAGTGCCTTTTCAAACAAGTAACTTTTTTCATAGACACCTGTCTTAATCTGGTAGTCTGTTTCAATCAAATAAGAAATCGCTCGCTTGAGAAAGATCAAGGAAATCCCTCTCGAATCTCTCAATGCAAACTTGATTTGATAAGGATTAGGATTGCGCCCCAAGTAAGTTCCCAGACTGCTTGCGATCTGCGATTCCGTCTGACCAGTCTCTGATAAAATTTTCACCTGGGTAAAGGTTCGAAACTGTCCTAACATAACAGCTATGAGCTTGATTTCGTCCTCCCCTTGCAAGGTCAAGTCTCTAATCAAGTCACGGGCCAGGTCGATTTTTTTACCCAAGATAAACTGAGTTAAATCAAAAATATTGTCCTGCAAGGTCTTGGGAATAGCCTCGACAATGTCCTTCTCCTCAATCACGCCGTCGGACTTATAAGACTGCAAAAAAAGGAGATTTTTCTGGATTTCACTAAATTGAAAACCGGATTTGATAAGTAGATTTTCAAAGGATTGCCCCACAAACTGCAGACCTTGTGTCTGACTCCATTTTTGGAAATACTGACGCAGTTCTTGTTCCTTGGGTTCAATAGCATCAAAGACAGTCGCATCGCGTTTGAGCAGTTTGACCAGCCGTCTTTTACTATCCAGTTTTCCTTCCGCAAATATCAATAATTTGGTTGTTGGTGAAGGATTATCAAGATATTCCTCAAATGACTTGAGCTCATCATCTGTCAAAAAGCGCTTTTTGGCCGTTGTAATATCGACAAAATGATCTAATATCACGATTTTTTCATCCGCAAAGAAAGGGAGACTGACTAGCTCCAGTTCCACATCCTTATAGGCTACTTCTTTCATGTCAAAGTAGGCAAAGTTGAGGTCAGCTGGATCATAGCCAATCTGTTTCAAGACTTGACTCTTCATAACTTCAAACTGACCTTGATCGGCACCGGTAAATAGGGTCATACTAGGTAAGTTTGACAAAGTCAACTTTTGACTGTCTTCTATGGCTATCATCTTCTCTCCTTTCTTCTGATTTTTCACTAACTTTAATCAATATAGCGCAATTTCCCACGGAAATCTTCTAGGTTCTCATAACCTTTTTCTGCCATGATTGCTTTTAGTTCATTGGTAATGCGCTCAAAAGCACCGACGCCTTCCTTGTGGAGGGTGGTTCCCACCTGCACCATGCTGGCACCACAGAGGATGTGTTCAAAGGCATCACGACCTGTCAGAACGCCACCCGTTCCAATGATTTGGATTTGCGGATTTAAACGTTGATAGAAGGCGTGCACATTAGCAAGAGCAGTCGGTTTGATATACTCTCCACCAATGCCTCCAAAACCATTTTTAGGACGAATCACGACCGATTCGTCTTCTATATAAAGGCCGTTCCCGATAGAGTTAACACAGTTGACAAACTTGAGCGGATATTTGTTGAAAATAGCTGCCGCTTGGTCAAAGTGAACAATATCAAAATATGGTGGCAACTTGATTCCAAGAGGTTTGGTAAAGTAGGCAAATACCTCTGACAAGATACGGTCTGTTGTCTCAAAATCATAGGCAATCTGAGGTTTTCCTGGAACATTTGGACAAGAGAGATTAAGCTCTGTCAGTCCTTTGAATTCACTCTCTTGAACTTTTTTCAAGATGGTATGTGTTTCTTCTGGAGACATGCCAACTAAAGATAGGAAGAAAGTACGGTTTGGTTCTTTTTCCTGCAAGTCCAAAAGGTAGTCCAGATAGTAGTCTAAGCCATTATTTGGCAAGCCCATGGAGTTGATGGAACCAAGTGGAACATCCTGATAACGTGGTTCAGGATTTCCCTGACGAAAGTCCAAGGTCGCAGTCTTCGTAACAAAAGTACCCGCCGCTGAGTTTTTGACCCCTTCAAGCTCTTCTATCGCCATACAAGCAACACCCGCTGCATTCATCAAGCAATTGTCAAACTCAAAGCCAGCTATTTGCGTTTTTGTTGATACCATGATTCTGATCCTCCAGATTCCTTTTATTTTTAATATTATACCATACTTTAAGATTTTCTCTTTGAAAAACTAATTTCTATATAAAACGTTCGGTTTTTACTATCAGAAAAATAGTTTACTGTAAATTGAAAGAATTTTTAGAAAATTTCTGTTTTTTTCTTTACACTGAAAAAGAATTCTGTTATAATTGCTCATGTAATAAAATATAACAACAAAGGAGAACGATATGACATCTGCTAAAGACTATATCCAAAGCGTGTTTGAAACTGTAAAAGCTCGTAACGGGCATGAGGCTGAATTTCTCCAGGCGGTTGAAGAATTCTTCAGCACTTTGGAACCTGTATTTGAAAAACACCCTGAGTATATCGAAGAAAATATCTTGGCACGTATCACTGAGCCTGAGCGCGTGATTTCTTTCCGTGTTCCTTGGGTTGACCGTGATGGAAAAGTTCAAGTCAACCGTGGTTACCGTGTTCAATTTAACTCAGCTGTTGGACCATATAAAGGCGGACTTCGTTTCCACCCAACTGTAAACCAAGGGATCTTGAAATTCCTCGGCTTCGAACAAATTTTTAAAAACGTTTTGACTGGACTTCCAATCGGTGGAGGTAAAGGTGGATCAGACTTCGATCCTAAAGGGAAAACTGATGCTGAAGTGATGCGCTTCTGCCAAAGCTTTATGACAGAATTGCAAAAATACATCGGACCATCTCTTGACGTACCTGCTGGTGATATCGGTGTTGGTGGACGTGAAATTGGTTACCTTTACGGACAATACAAACGTCTTAATCAATTTGATGCGGGTGTCTTGACTGGTAAACCTCTTGGATTTGGGGGTAGCTTGATTCGCCCAGAAGCAACTGGTTACGGTTTGGTTTACTATACCGAAGAAATGCTCAAAGCTAACGGTAACAGCTTTGCTGGTAAAAAAGTAGTTATTTCAGGTTCTGGTAATGTAGCTCAATACGCTCTTCAAAAAGCAACTGAACTCGGTGCTACTGTCATTTCTGTATCTGACTCAAATGGTTATGTCATTGACGAAAATGGTATTGACTTCGACCTTCTAGCAGATGTGAAAAATAACCGTCGCGCTCGCTTGACAGAATACGCTGCTGAGAAACCAACTGCTACATACCATGAAGGTTCTGTATGGACTTACTCTGGAAACTATGACATTGCGCTTCCATGTGCGACTCAAAACGAAATCAACGGTGAAGCTGCTAAACGTTTGGTTGCCCAAGGTGTTATCTGCGTATCAGAAGGTGCCAACATGCCGAGCGACCTTGATGCGATTAAAGTCTACAAAGAAAACGGAATCCTTTACGGACCTGCCAAAGCTGCCAACGCTGGTGGTGTTGCTGTATCTGCTCTTGAAATGAGCCAAAACAGCCTTCGCCTCTCTTGGACACGTGAAGAAGTTGACGGACGTCTCAAAGACATCATGACAAATATCTTCAACACAGCTAAAACAACTGCTGAAACATACGGTCTAGGTACTGACTACCTTGCAGGAGCAAATATCGCTGCCTTTGAAAATGTAGCCAATGCTATGATTGCCCAAGGTATTGTTTAAGATTCATTTGCTCAATCCTCAGTCATTATGATTGGGGATTTTTATGTTGGCTTCAAAAAAGCTCACGATTTAAAATAGTAAGCTTAAAATTAAGATTTATTTTACCTCTACCAAGGCAAAAGATAGGCATTCAACTATTTCATTTACTGCTTCATCTATGTCTAGATCCTCATTATCATTCAACATCATTGGAAGAACATAAGAAAGACTCAAGGCTAGAATATAACGAACAATTCTTTCATTTGACCACTCTCGGATAGCACCATTTTCTTTAAACTGATTCAGAACTGGACTAATTTGCTTAATGATAGAGTGAACAATAACATTCCCTAACTGGTCAGAAATCGTTTCATCAATAAAAGAACGGTTCAAGAGAATTTTAACTTGCATTTGATTCTCCTGAATGAAAACTAGTCTATCCCGAACAATACTTCTTAAAAATAGCGGAAAAGACTCTTGGTTTGCTGTAAATTTCTTCTCAGAAAAATCAGCAATTACATCTGGAATAACCTGTTCGAGAAAAGTTGACAGAATAGCCTCTAAGATGCCTTCCTTGGTCTTAAAGTAACTAAAAACTGTTCCTTCTGAAACTCCAGCCTCCTTAGCGATAAGACTGGCTTTTGTATTTTCAAAACCAATTTCCGAAAATAGCTTTAGACTTGATAACAATACTTGACGTTGTTTTAAACTCAAATTGCTATTTTCTAATGTCTGAGCATACTTTTGTTCTAAACTTTCCATTGCTGGCACCTCTCTGCTACTTTCTTACTTTTACGACTTTCTTACCTCGAGTGTGTCCCAATTTTAGACTACGATATGCCTCTCTAACTGACTTTAGAGAAAAATCATAAACCTGATCAATATTCAGCCGAACCTTCCCTTCTGAGACCATTTCTGCTAGAGTGTTCAAATCATCATATGTGGAATGTCTCGGACCCGTGAACTGGGCACCTTTTATCATAACATATGGTGAAGGTACTAGCGTTCCAATAGCCGTGCCCTTCAATCCCAAACTGAAAGCCAATTTAACATAATCACTTCCATAGCAATCCAAGAATTTTGTAATTGGCTTTGCACTTGCTGATAGAAGAGCATTCTGGATGTTCTCTTCGTAGGCTACCGGTATAGCACCTAAAGACTTCAGATAATCTGAATTTTTCTTACTCGCAATTCCAATAACTGTCGCACCTTTAGCAACCGCATACTGTACTGCGATACTTCCAATACCTCCTGCTGCTGCTGAAATAACTACAACATCTTTAGAGTTTAGCTCAATCTTTCTAAAAGCACCTCCCACAGTTAGAGAGGCTACACCCATAGTAGCTGCATGGTTCATATCAATCATCTCTGGCTTCAACACAATTTCTGATTCATTGACACAAATTTCTGTTGCCAAAGCTCCCCTCTTGGTGCCTAATCCAGGGTCACTGATCATTGTTCCAAAAACCTTATCACCTACTGCAAACCGACTTACTCCTTCACCAACTTCTGTGATAACTCCAGCAAAATCCCGACCAATACCTCTTGGAAAAAGAGATGATTTTGATTCAAACCAATGACTTGGCTTCCTTAGTTTCGTCATAAAAGATAGAAAACGAAGTGGCTTTGCACCCTCAAAAGTTTTATAATCAATAGGATTTAAACCAACTGCATAAACTTCTACCCTAACTTGATTCACTTTCAAAGAATCAGATTTAATGTTCACTAAATCTAACACTTCTTCATCACCGAAACGACTATATTGTATTGCTTGAACAACCATTGTATGAACTCCTTTACACATCTAAAAAATTGAGTGAGCACTCAATCATTTTTCTTAATTATATGCTTATTCCCCATAGATGTCAACTATACTGTTTCCAAAAGTTCTAACTAAGTGAGCTGTTCATGATAAAAATAGATCTATTTTTATCATGAAAGATTATCAAACTATAACTCAAAGAAATCCGACTGCTTATAAAAGCAGCCGGATTTTTATATATCTAATTTTTCAAAAAATTTGCCTGTTGACTGCTTTTCTTTTAGCTTCTCAAGCAGCTCATTTTCCAGAAAAGGACTTAGTTCGTCAAAATCTTGACAAACCTTAAAAACAGTCTCTCTATCTATATGGCCAAAAGTTAGTTCATAATAGTCCTTATGATGATGCCAGTTCTGGTCATAATTGATATCTTTCCGTTGATAGTAAACAATATTTTGCTTCGGTGTCAGGTAAAGCTTCTGCGTCAGAATGCTTTTCTGATCTTTGGACAGCTTGCTCCGACTGAAAATTTTAACTCCTTGAAAAATCTTGCGCTCATGGATACCCTGATTTGTGACTTTTAATTCAACTCTTTTATAGTGCATATAGTCACCTCCAAAAATTACTTTCATTATATCAGACTCTGGCAGATTTGCAAGCAAAAGTATCATTTCCAAAAATCTTTAGTAGCCTCTAAAATTTCTTCTGTCGGTGTTACTGTGGCCTCAATAATGCTCTTGCCAGTCTTTTTCAGATAGGCTTGTATCAGATGATAGCCATAAGCATAGCCTGCAGCATAGGGCATTCCAACCGGTATTTGACCTTGAATCTCAGCTATTTCATCACCGTAAAGATAAGGAGCCATTTCCGCCATCCCTGTTAGCTGAAGCTGACTTGAGATGATGGGCTTAATCTCTTCTAACTGCTCGGAACTAGTTGAAGTGACCCAGGATCCGATGAGCTCTTTACCATAGAGCTCAGCAGCAAAAGACTCTGCTAATCCTTCACTGACTACCCAGTCTGCTAGTGTTGTCTGCTGGTTCCATTTGATAAATTGGAAGCGAACATTGTGGTTGCACTCGTGAGCCAACGCGGCTTGCACACGTGGTAAAGTATAGTCATTCGGCAACAGACTAAGCATGAGGTATCCTGGAATTCCTCCATCTCCACTGTATCCCTTATTAAGCTGTAGCATAGGTTTTTCTGGATTGCCCAGTAAAATAGTAAAATGGTAATCCTCAACCTCTAAGTCATAGCCAGCTTGCTTAAAAAGACCGATACTCCTATTGATAGTATCCTGACAATCTTGCCAGAGTTGATCAGAGCTCAGAGCGTCGATAGCTGGTCTATCCTTCTCTGACAGAGTTCCGGGTAGCTGATTCATAAAACCAAGTAGGAACAAAGCATCAAATCCTTCGGGATACTTGGCTTTCAGAGGAATATGTTGAGTTTGGTATTTCGTATCAGAAGGTGCCAACATGCCTAGCAACCTTGATGCGATTAAAGTCTACAAAGAAAACGGAATCCTTTATGGACCTGCCAAAGCTGCCAACGCTGGTGGTGTAGCTGTATCTGCACTTGAAATGAGCCAAAACAGCCTTCGCCTTTCATGGACACGTGAAGAAGTTGACGGCCGCCTCAAAGACATCATGACAAACATCTTCAACACAGCTAAAACAACTGCTGAAACATACGGTCTTGGTACTGACTACCTTGCAGGAGCAAATATCGCTGCCTTTGAAAATGTAGCCAATGCTATGATTGCACAAGGTGTTGTTTAAGAAATATGCTAAAAACCTCAATCAAAACGATCGAGGTTTTTTTGAAGCTTCATCTTCTATCAAAACTTCTTCTTCCATAGCATTTTTTATTTTTTTGCCCAAAGATAATAACGTTTCTACATCAGAGGGTTTGCTTGTCCCGAGAGGATTCCAAGTATAAGATGATAAATTTTCATATTCCTTAGACCGAACTCGAAATTTAATATTATCCCCCTTGGTGTCTATGTCTACATTTAAGGCTCTCGCCCTCAGTTTAGGCTCCTTATTTTTTATCCTACAGAAAATAACTTCTCCTGATACAATCTCCTTTCCATCACACCAAATCCTAATATTTCTTCCAGATAATTCTACGACAAAATTCTTCACTAGACTACCTTGTATTTTTTTAATTAAAAGAAAACTAATACCAAAAAATACTAATACTATCGTATAAAGAAAAAGAGGCTGTGATTTAAAAAAATCATTCAGTTTTAAATAGAATATAGCCAACTGTATTCCCAATACAGGAAGCATGAGGAACATGGGAAAAAGGATACCAATTATTATATCTGATTTTGCTGTTGTCGCTGTAAATTCATATCTTTCCATCAATATCACCTTTATAACATTTCCTTTTTATAGGACATTAATCCCATACTAAGACGGATGCATCAGGGAGTTCAATCTCCCTTTCCCCTAGCAAAGATAAATTTTGAACTATTCTAAGGATATTGTACCACTATTTCTGCAAAAAATACCTTAGCAAACATAATCTCCTTCCACAGATACATCATCGCTTTATCGAGCGCTGGAGTTTGATTGACATGGTTCTCTAATCAAACTCCAGAACTTTATGATGAAAATCTTATGGAACAACTGGAGACACTTTATAAATTTTCTCTTTTCAATTATAAAGAAAAACCGCTACTCCTAAGAATAGCGGTTTAATCATGTTTTTAAGCTACTAATGTAGTTTCTCTATTATTTAAGAGTAACTGAAGCTCCAGCTTCTTCCAATTTAGCTTTGATTTCTTCTGCTTCTGCAGTTGGAACGCCTTCTTTGATGACACCTGGTGCACCATCAACAAGTTCTTTAGCTTCTTTAAGACCAAGACCAGTGATTTCACGTACAACTTTGATAACGCCAACTTTTTTGTCACCAGCAGCTGTCAACTCAACGTCAAATGAGTCTTTAGCAGCACCAGCGTCAGCAGCACCAGCTGCAGCAACAGCTACAGGAGCAGCTGCAGTTACACCAAATTCTTCTTCGATAGCTTTTACAAGGTCGTTCAATTCAAGGATTGAAGCTTCTTTAATTTCAGCAATAATGTTTTCAATGTTCAATGCCATTGTTATTTCCTCCAAATATGTTTTTAAATTTATAATAGATTTTTCGTAGCTAGGCTACGCTGCGTAGCTTAAGATTAAGCTGCGTCTTCTTTGCTGTCTGCAACCGCTTTGACTGCAAGAGCAACGTTGCGCACTGGCGCTTGAAGTACAGAAAGGAGCATAGAAAGAAGTCCTTCGCGGTTTGGAAGAGTTGCAAGAGCAATGATTTCTTCTTTAGATGCGACAGCGCCTTCGATTGCACCACCTTTGATTTCAAGTGCTTCAGCGTTTTTAGCAAAGTCGTTCAAGATTTTCGCTGGTGCGATAACATCTTCATTAGAAAATGCTACAGCAGATGGTCCAACAAATACTGATGCAAGATCTTCAAGACCAGCTTTTTCAGCTGCACGACGCAAGATTGAGTTTTTAATGACTTTATACTCAACTTCGCTTCCACGAAGCTCACGACGAAGAACTGTATCTTGCTCAACTGTCAAACCACGAGCGTCAACAACGACGATAGATGCAGCAGCTTTCATTTTTTCAGCTACTACGTCAACTAGTTCCGCTTTTTTAGCAATAATTGCTTCACTCATTAGTGTGTTCACCTCCGTAATTATTTTGCTTGGGGAATTTTTCCAAAAGAAAAACGCGCCCAAACCTAGACACGAAAGTACAATACGCTTCTTTTTACATGATACGTTTTGTCCTCGGTAGGATCTTTATGAGTCGAGCTCCCCTACTGTCTTAGGCAGTTTTTTCAAACCGTATATAAGTATAGCATAGACAAAAAAAGAATGCAAGATTTTTGCAAACTTTTTTTGAAATTTTTTTAAATCTCTACCGTCAAAACTTTGCCTTGCTTGACAACTTGTTCTCCTGCAATATAGACATCATCAACATCACTGGATTTGATTGCATAAACGAGGTGAGAGAGCATATTTTCCTGAGGTTGGAGATGGATTTTCCCTTGTGGTTGAATGACCAAAAAATCTGCTTGCTTGCCAACTTCCAGACTTCCTATCTGATCTTCCATTCCAAGAACCTTAGCACCTTCTATCGTCAGAGCCTTTAGAGCTGTTTCGATGGGGAATTGGCTGGCATCTCCACTCTTCATTTTCTGAAGAAGGGCTGCAGTCCGTCCTTCCTCAAACATATCTAGATTGTTATTGGAAGCGACCGAGTCAGTCGCAATTCCGACTGCTACTCCTGCTTTTTGCAGTTGGATGATTGGGGCAATTCCTGAGGCCAGTTTGAGATTACTGATAGGATTATGAGCAATAGCTACTTGAGAAGTTGCCAAACGTTCAATTTCTCGCTCGTTTAATTCGACCCCATGAGCAAAGACGGACGGATGGTCTAAGTAACCCAATTCTTCGAGAAAGGCAAGGGGACGTTTGCCGTATCGTTTCAGGATAATTCCTGATTCCTCCTGGGTCTCCGCTACATGGATATGGATAGGAATGTCCAGCTCTTTTGCCATATCTAAGCCCGCTTCCAGCAGGTCTCTACTACAGCTGTATGGTGAATGTGGAGCTACCATAACCTTGAAATTTGGATTTTCATATCCTAAAATTTCCTCTATAATGTCATGTGTTCTACTTATAGTCTCAGCAGTTGTTTCTGTCTCTGAAGAAAAGAGGGTCGGTGAGAAATAACAACGCATCTTAGAATCTATCACTGCCTGATAAATTTGCTGGATATCCACACCATTGGGATTATACATATCGTTGAAGGTTGTTGTCCCTGACTGGAGCATCTCTGTCAGAGCTTCTTTGACCGCCTTGGTAGTCATGTCGGGAGTAAACTCAGCTTCTGCTGGCCAGATATAGTCATTGAGCCATTCATGGAGATTGCTGTCATCCCGAATCCCTCTCAAACCTGTCATAGCAGAATGGGTGTGACAATTGACCAAACCAGGCATGATCCAAGCTCCTTGATAGTCTATAATCTGCTCAGCTTGATCTAAAATCTCTGGCTTCTCTTGACCGACATAGACGATTTGAGAATCCTTAACGGCTAAGATACCATCCAAATAGACATGGAAATCTTGGTCACAAGTCACGATATTTACATGATGATAGACTTTCATTGTTTTCTCCTTCTAAGACCCTGATTTTTTCTAGCTATTGTAACAAAAAAGTCACCCGAAGGCAACTTTTAGTGTCATTAAGAATTTAAATGGGTAGGAATGACTTATTCAGAGCTAAAGGCCGCAGCTTTTTGCATTTGGTAATACTTGCCCTTTCTAGCCATGAGCTCCTGATGATTGCCATGCTCCACAATGTCACCATCTACCAAGACAAGAATCAAATCCGCATCCTGAATAGTTGACAAACGGTGAGCAATGATAAAGCTTGTGCGCCCCTTCATGAGTTTGGCAAAAGCATCCTGAACTAGCACCTCTGTCCGTGTATCGATGGAGGAAGTCGCCTCGTCTAAGATGAGAATCTTTGGAATAGCCAGAAAGACTCGGGCGATTGTCAAGAGCTGGGCTTGACCGACAGATAGAGACTCACCAGCATTTTCCAACTTGGTATCGTATCCCTGTGGCAACTGTTGGATGAAAAAGTCTGCGTTGGCTGCTTTGGCAGCAGCAATCACTTGCTCTCGACTGGCATCCGGATTTCCAAAGGCAATATTGTCATGAATGGTTCCTTGCTTGAGCCAGGTTTCCTGTAGCACCATCCCAAACTGTTGTCTCAATGATGCTCGGGTATAATCATAAATGGATTGCCCATCCAGCAAGATATCTCCCGAGTTAATGGGATAAAAACGCATGAGGAGATTGATGAGGGTTGATTTTCCAGCACCCGTAGGACCAACAATAGCAACCTTGCTACCAGCTGGGATATCGGTGGATAAGTCCTTAATCAAGATCCTTTCAGGATTGTATCCAAAAGAAACATGTTTAAAGGAAATAGCCCCCTTCACTTGGTCACTGGTCAAGACTTCCTTACCTGTTTCAGCAACCTCAGGACTTTCTAAGACAGCATAGACGCGCTCTGCGCAAGCGAGAGCACTTTGCAACTCGGCTAAAACAGAAGAAATATCGTTAAAGGGCTTGGTGTACTGCTGGACATAGTTCAAAAAAGTCACTAAACGACCGATAGTCAGGGTGGACCCCATCATGACACGATAGGCTCCCACTCCAGCAAGAAGAGCGTAAATGAGAGCGTTGATAAAGCGGGTCGAAGGATTGACCGTTGATGAATAAAAGATAGCTGACTGAGAATAGCTTGCGTAGTTGTCATTGGCCTCACGCAGTCTTTGGATAAACTCTGCCTGAGCATTAAAGGACTGGATAATGGTCTGCTGGCTAAGCGATTCTTCAATCAACTGAGTCTGAATTCCCCTCGTCTCTGTTTGCTTTTGGAAGAGATGATAAGATCTCTTGGCAATAAAACGTGAAATCACCATGGACAGGGGTGTCAACAGCAAGACCAAGAGGGTCATGAGGAGATGAATTTGGAGCATGGCTAGAATACTGACCAAGATCATCAAGACACCAATGAAAAATTGATTGAAAATCATGGTCAAGCCAGCTGCCAACTGTTCGATGTCTGTGGTCACACGACTGACCATCTCTCCACTTCCTTGCCGATCCACAAAAGCAATCGGTAAACGATGGAGCTTATGAATGATTCGCTCTCGCAAGTCTTTTGTATAAGAGAAGATTAGGCGATTATAGAGGAGAGGATTGGCCCATTGAACGAGGGTATTTCCTATGACTACCACTATCATCTGAATAAAAATCTGCCAAAAAACTGGTGAAGAGCCAGCCACCAGGACTTGGTCAATGACCTGCCCAATCAGAATAGGTAGGTAGATCGATAAGCCAACTTGGGCAATAGTTCCTAGAAAGGCTAGGAAAAGGAGGAAAGGATGACTTGCAAGGTCTTTAGCCAAACGTTTGAGCGTCTGGTTTGCAGTTTGTCGTCTCATGCTCGTCCTCCTTTCCATGTTGGGATGCATTGATTTCCCGATAGACTTGGCTATTTTTCATCAAGTCCTCGTGCTTGCCGATAGCTAGGAGCTCACCTTTTTCCAAGAGGAGAATCTGGTCAGCCATCTGTAAAGTCGAGGTTCGTTGAGAAATCAAGATTAAGCTCGTGTCTGGCAGATTTTCTCGGATAGCTCTCAAGAGCTTGGACTCGGTAATGGTGTCGAGGGCCGAGGTTGCATCATCTAGGATGAGAAAAGGTGCTCGGCGCAAGACTGCTCGGGCAATAGACAGCCTTTGTTTTTGTCCACCTGAGAAATTTCGCCCTCCTGCCTCAACTATGGCATCTAAGAGTTCTTCCTTATCACTGACAAAATCCTTAGCTTGCGCAATCTCCAAGGCCTGCCAGAGTTCTTGGTCAGTTAGTTCTTGATTGAAACCTAGAGTCAAGTTGGTACGAATGGTTCCCTTAAAGAGTTCGACTTTTTGAGGCACATAGGCAATCCAAGATCGCCACTGCTCAAGATTACAAGGACTACGCCCATCTCGATAAAGGGCAATACTCCCCTTGTCGACTGGATAAAGTCCAAGCAAAACTTGTACCAAGCTTGATTTACCAGAACCCGTTCCCCCGATGATGCCAAGTATTTGACCTTGAGTCATATCAAAAGAAATGTCTTTCAGAGAAGGCTGGGCCGCATCAGGATAGGTAAAGGTCAGTTCTTGGACATGTAAAACCTGATTACTGGTAGCTTGCTTTTGCTCTAATTCTGAATGAATATCTTCTGGAGCCTCAGCAAAGACTTCCTCGATTCGCTTAGCTGAGATGTAGGACTGGTTGAGAGAATTTATCAGCATGGCTAGCTTGACCAATTCCACTAAAATCTGTAAGAGATAGTTGATAAGGGCAATCAGAGCACCTTGACTGAGTAAACCTCCTTGAATTGAAATATAACCCTGCCAGATGATAACAAGGAGAGTCCCATTCACAATCAGATAGGTCAGAGGTGTTAATAAAGTAGCCCAGAAACCCGTCTTTTCTTGCAAACTGGCATAGACTTGGTTAAGGGTCTGAAAAATCTGTAACTCTCGTTTTTCCTGACCAAAAGCACGAATAACTCGCATCCCTTGCAATTGCTGGCGCGTTTCCTGAACTAGTTGGTCCGTTTTCTTTCTGAGACTGCTGTAGAGAGGATTGACCAGTCGAGAGAGCCCCACAATGACAATGGTCAGAATGACAACCATGACCAAAAACCAGAAAGTCAGCTCAGCTGAAATGCGATAGGCCATAAAAATGGCTCCAAAAACGATAATAGGCGCTCGCAAAAAGAGACGCAGGAATTGATTGATACCAGTCTGAATTTGGTAGGTATCCGAAGTCAAGCGAGTAACCAAGCTAGAAGTTGTCAAACGGTCTCTGCTGTCCTTGGGCAAGGAAAGAATATGACGATAGAGGTCGTTTGTCAGTTCTTTGGCAAACCCAACCGCTGCCTTGGCTGAGTAAAACTGAGCTACCAATGCCACTAAAACGCCAATCACTGCAAAGATAAGGAGCAGGCCAATCTGCATCCAGAGATGACCTTGATCCCTCTGGGGCAATGATTGGTCAACAATCCCAGCAATCACCATGGGAACCAAGAGTTCAAAAACAGCTTCTAGTAACTTGAACAAGGGGGCTAAAATGGATTCTTTGATATAGGGTTTGAAGTAAGATAGTAAGTGTTTCATAGATCCCTTCTATTCTTATTCTGGAAATGAAGAAAGTGGGAAGCGCCCACCCTCTCTGTTTTATTTGTTTAAGTAAGGTAATAGATAGCCATATCCTGCTTCTTCCATCTCATCCTTGGCCACAAAGCGCAAGGAGACCGAATTGATACAGTAACGGAGGCCACCTAACTCCTGAGGTCCATCTGTGAAAACATGACCCAAGTGAGCATTTCCTGACCGAGAACGAACCTCGATTCGCTCCATTCCATGGCTCAGGTCTTTGTAATAATGAATCAATTCTTTGGAAATCGGACGACTAAAACTTGGCCAACCACAACCTGAAGCAAACTTATCCTTGGCGAAAAAGAGTGGTTCACCCGTCGTGATGTCTACATAAATTCCTTCTTCAAAGGTTTGATCATAGGCATTACTAAATGGCGCCTCTGTAGCAGCTTCTTGGGTGACACGATAGGACTCTTCAGATAAACTTTCCTTTAACACCTCTTGACTAGGTTTTTCATAGTTTGCTGCATCAATCAATGGCTTCTCAGCATCGGTCACATCGATATGACAGTAACCTGAAGGATTCTTCTTAAGATAGTCTTGATGGTAGTCTTCCGCCAGAATGTAGTGGCGAAGTTTCTCCACTTCTACTGCAATTTTTCGACCAAGCATGCGCTCCTGCTCCCGCACCACTGTGTAGATAGCTGGCAAGTCTGTTTCATCTTGGTAATAGATTCCAGTTCGATATTGACGACCACGGTCATTCCCTTGCTGATTGATAGATAAGGGATCAATGACTCGGAAATAATAAAGTAAAATTTCTCTAAGTGACACTGCCTTCTCATCGTAAATTACTTGAACCGTTTCTGCATGATCTGTTTCCTTGAGCAGCTGGTAATTGGTCGTTTCGACTTGCCCATTAGCGTAGCCAACACTGGTTGCTAGCACTCCAGAAATTCGGGAAAAATACTCCTCTAAACCCCAAAAACAACCACCTGCTAGATAAATTTCTGCCATCTTCGTTTCTCCTTTATCAAGTTTTTAACTAGACTTCTTTTCAAAAAAAGGACAGGAAGCAGCCCCCTAGTCGAGACTCTCCCCATCCTATCTGCTATTCTTTACTTTGTTTCGACACGGACACCTTGGGTATCAACCTTCAAATCATGAAGTTTGCCTTTGAAAGACTGCTTTTGCAATTCAGCTTTAATCTTGGGCATCTTGTCATGAGAAGCCAGAACCATAACTGTCGGACCAGCCCCAGAGAGATAGGTTGCATAGGCATCATTTTCTTTAGCCACTTGCTTAATCGTCGCAAATTCCCTCACCAGATCCTGACGGTAGCGCTCGTGGAAGAGGTCTCCCTCGATTGCTTGTCCAGCTGTCACCATGTCTCCTGCCAACAAGGCCGCAACAGCAACATTTGCGATAGAACTAGCTGCAACCGCTTCCTTGTAGGACAATTTTTTAGGCAAGACACCGCGGCTGTCTCGAGTACGCAATTCATAGTTTGGAATGTAGGCTAGGAAATCACACTCTGGGAAGTCTGCCACAATGGCTGAAACGTGCCCTTCAACGGAACTCGCAACAACAAGATTTCCATAGATAGCTGGTGCCACATTGTCAGGATGTCCTTCAATCTTAGTCGCCAGCTGCAATTTTTCGTGGTCAGATAAGTTGAGCTTACCTAATTGATTAGCCAGTTCAATCCCAGCAACGATAACAGAGCTGGAAGAACCCAAACCACGCGCTAGGGGAACATCACTGGTCATTTTCAAGCGTCTCGGTTGTAAGTCTGGCGCAATTTGCAAGGCAATTTTAAGCAAAAGATTACGCTCGTCATGTGGAATCCATTTGCCAATCTGGTGTTCAATCAACCACTCATCTCGTTCTTCACAGACCTCAATTTGAAGATACTTGGTTACAGCTACACCGACCGAATCAAAACCTGGCCCGATATTGGCACTTGTTGCAGGTACAATAATCTTCATCCTAGTCTCCTAACACCTTGAAGGTATTCAAGAGGTCAAATTCTGAAGCTTTGGCCAACTCAGCTGAAACATTCTCAAGTTGTGCTTTATTGATCTTATGTGTAATAATCACCACACGCGCCTTGTCACTCTCTTTGCCATCTTGGAGGATTTGCTTGAAGGAAATATCTTGAGCATTAAAGATTTCAGCCAGTTTCAAGACCTGACCTTTTGAGTCTGGTGCCAAGATTGAGAAATAGTAGTTTGCTTTGACATCTTCTGGATTAGCCAAGACCAAGTCACGATTATACTCGTTAAAGTCTTTGCCAATGGTACCATCATTCAAGCGACGAACAATACGGACAATATCCGCTACAACACTTGTTGCAGTTGGTTTTTGACCAGCACCTGGTCCGTAGTACATAGATTCTCCGATACCGATAGATTCTACAAAGACAGCGTTCATTACACCATTCACACTAGCAAGTGGGTGAGCTTTCGGTAGGAAGGTTGGCGTCACTTCTGCAGCAATCCCTGAAGGAGTTTCCTCGATAGAACCAACCAATTTTACAACATAGCCAAGGTCTTGGGCTACAGCTACGTCTTCTGGTGTGATGTTGCGGATTCCCTTGTGGGCTACATCGTCAAAGGCAACCTTCATACCAAAAGCAAATTGGCTCAAAATGACCATCTTGTAAGCTGCATCAATCCCATCTACGTCATTTGTAGGATCACTTTCTGCAAATCCTAGGCGTTGCGCTTCAGCCAGAGCATCGTCGTAAGACCAGCCTTCTTCGACCATTTTGGTCATCATAAAGTTAGAAGTTCCGTTCACCACGCCAAGGACACGAGTGATTTTATCAGAAGCCAGCGAATTTGCCAAAGTACGAAGAATTGGAATCCCACCAGCAACTGCCGCTTCGTAGTAAAGTGCCACATTGTGCTCTTTAGCGATTTCTAACAATTCTGCTCCATGGACAGCCAAAAGGTCCTTGTTTGCAGTAACAACGTGCTTCCCGGCTTCTAAGGCACGAGTGATAAAGGTCTTAGCAGGTTCGATACGCCCCATCAATTCTACTACAATCGTAATGTCTTGATCTGATAAAATATCATCTACATTGGTTACAAAGTTAAAGTCATTCCCTGCTGCAAGTAAGCGGTTCTTCTCATCTTCATCCTTAACCAATACCTTGGCTACTTCAATCTCAGAATGAGCTGACTGAACGATTTTTTCTCCATTTTCCTTTAGGAGGAATGGCACACCACTTGCAACGGTACCAAATCCAAGTAAAGCGATTTTAACTGTCATGTTTATCTCCTCGAAATTTTCTGATATAGCCATTATAACAGAATTTTGTGAAAATTCCTATTATGGTAAATCACTATTTCAGTCTAGAAAAGAAAAAACGAATCATCTGATTCGCCTTTCTTGATAAATGAAAATGATTTTCAAAATCTATGAACTAATCTTTTGCAGACCGATAACTGCATCGTGGTTGATCAAGATTTGCCCATATTCTTGTAAGACCGAACGACTGATATCACTGTCGTCTGCGAATTCACGCATACGAGCCAAGAGCCAGGCTGGGTATGGACTTGGATGATTTTCAATATCGACTAAAATTGTCAAATAATAGTGCCCATTCATCTTATAGAGTTCAGATGTTTCCATCTGGTAGTTAACCGTCTTTGCAAAAGCAACTAAGTCAGCAAGGCTTGTAAAACGCAGAATATAGTAGATATAAGGTTCTTTCTTGTTCTCCGTTTCCTTTTCTGTTTGCTCTTGCTCTTCTTCTTTAACTTCTACCTGTTCTAGAGACTGAATAGCTTCAATATCGTCCTTGGTCTTTTCTGCGATACTCTTTTCCAAGGTTTTGAGAAATTCGTCCGGCGACATTTGGGCCAACTCTTCCATGTCAGGTAGGTCCGCCAAATCTTCAAAATCTAGGTTCTGGTCAATCTTGGACTTGGTCACAAAGACATCGACCTTATCTGGTTTTGGCGTCACACGAAAACTCAGCATACCACTATCCAAGAAATTGTCGGGCATCTCTAACTCATCTAAAATAGCATAGAAAAACTCTTCGGTTTTTTCCTGAGGAACGAGAAAGTCTGCGATTTCCATTCCCCGATCCATCAAATCATCTAAAGTCATCGTGATTTTCAGTGTTGTATCACTAATTTGTTTCATCTTCATATCTAGTAACCTCATGCTTTCAGTCTATCTATTATACTAGATTTTTACGATTTTATCAAAAGAATGAAGCGAGAATGTGATATAATACTAGATATGATTTTAGATTTAAGAAAGAAAGTTCAATGAAAAATATAAAAGTAAATGCCTTGGCCAGCTTGCTGGTCAATATCCTCAATATCGTTTTTCCTCTGATAACCAACCCTTATCTGACGCGGATTCTCAGCAAATCCAACTACGGTTATTTTAATACCGCTAATACCTGGGCTAGCTTTGTTATTCCACTAGCTGCCTTTGGTATTTACAACTACGGGATTCGTGCTATCAGCAAGGTTAAGGACGACAAGAATAAAATCAACTATGTCTTTTCTAAGTTGTTTTATATCTCAGTTTTCACCTCTCTCCTGACGACTGGTATCTACTTCCTCTTTATCTTCTTTGACACCAGCATTGAGAACCTGAAAGTCCTTTACTACATCCTAGGAGCTCAGGCACTCTTCCAATTCCTCAATATCGAATGGATGAATGAGGCCTATGAAAACTATGCCTTTATCCTTTACAAGACATTGATTATTCGGATTACCATGCTGGTCGCCATCTTTTCCTTTGTCAAAACTGCTGATGATATTGTTCCCTACGCTATCGTCATGACTGCGACCACTATTCTCAACTACCTCCTTAGTTTTCTTTGGATCAAGAGAGAAGTTTCCTTTGTCAAAATTGGTTTCATCGAGTTAGCTAAGGCTTCTAAACCACTCTTTACTATGCTTCTCTTGGCAAATGCCAATATGCTTTATACCTTGCTAGATAGAATGTTTATCACCAAGGGACCAGATGAAAACTATATTTCTTATTATACAATTGCCTATAGCATCGTTATGCTGATTGCAGGTGTCTTAAGTGGAGCTATCAGTGTCAGCATTCCACGTCTCGGCTACTACCTCGGGAAAAAGGATTACAATTCTTATAATTATCTTGTAAATCAAGCGGCATCATTATTCTATTTTCTCATGATTCCAACTAGTTTTGGGATTATGATTTTGGGAAAGTACGCAACGGTTATCTACTCTTCTGAAAAGTATCTTGAGGCAGGTATCGTGACCAGCGTCTTCGCCTTTCGAACCATTATCTGGGCTATTGAATTGATTCTTGGTAAGCAAATTATCTTTATCAATGACCACGAGAACCGCTTGACTGCTTTCTACTTTGCTGGTGGTGGAGCAAATCTCCTCTTCAACTGTATCTTGTATATCAATAATATTTTTGCCCCTGAGTATTATATTACTACTACCATTATTGCGGAAGCCATCGTTGTTCTCTTAGAAATTCATTTTATTAGGAAACACCAACTAATCAATTTAAAAGAAATTTTTGTAACCTTAACACGTTATGGTCTCATATCCCTTGGATTTATCCCGATCTTCTATATTTTCAAGATGATTTTCCAAATCAATTCCTATGCAGTAAACTTCAATATGATTCTCATGGTTCTCTCTACCATAGCTACTTGTGGAATCTACTATCTCTTAACACTCTTTCTCACTAAGGATAAAACACTTCACTATGCACTGAACCTAGTATTAGCTAAGATCAAAAGAAACTAAAAGAACACCCTACTGATAAACGCTCGTTTATCAGTAGGGTGTTTCTTATTTATTCTTTTTCTTTCTTGTCAGAAGTATTGGCTTCTAGATTTGAATCTTGTTTTGGCTGTTCAGCAATAGAGGAATTAGCTTCTTGCTTCTTTTCTGACTGATCTACTTCACCATTTACAGCAGCAACAGCCTGTCTCCAAATGCCTTCCTCGTTTACCTTATAACCATCCGGTGTGGTGGCATTTTTCAACAAGGAACCATCTGTTTGGAAATAGTACCAATTACCGTCAAGCCGTTTCCAACCGGTCTGCATAGCTCCTGATTCATCAAAGTAATAATGATCACCATTTACTTTATGAAGGCCAACCAACATGATGCCATCTTCAGGATTGAGATAATACCAGATTCCTTTATCCTTTATCCAACCTGTTTTCATAGCTCCATTTGCTTCAAAGTAACGGTAATGATTATCAAACCATTTCCAGCCTATCTGCATGGCACCTGATGCACTAAAGTAATATTGCTTACCATCCACTTGATGGAGGCCAACCAACATGATACCTTCCTGATCTTCAAGATAATACCATGTTCCTTGATCCTTCAACCAACCAGTCTTCATAGCTCCTGAGTCAGCGTAGTAATGCCAGTGTTTATCAAGCCACTGCCAGCCTGTTTGCATGGCACCGCTGGTATTCAAATAGTAGCGCGTACCATTGATTTCTTGTTTCCCAGTCTGCATAATACCATCTTGATTTAGGTAATACCATTTCTCATTATCCTTAATCCAGCCAGTTTTCATAGCTCCTGAGTTCGCATAGTAATACCAATTGTTCTCTAGCCATTTCCAGCCTGTTTGCATTGCACCACTAGCGTTCAAATAGTAACGAGTACTGTTGATTTCTTGTTTTCCAGTGAGCATGATACCATCTTTATCCAGATAATACCAAGTATCCTGATCCTTGATCCAGCCTGTTTTCATAGCTCCTGAACTTGCAAAATAGTTCCAGTGACCATCAACAAAGGCCCAACCGGTTTGCATCACACCTTCTTGATTAAAGTAATATGTGCTTCCATTGATATTCTTTTTACCAATGGTCTTTAGCCCATCCTCATCATAGAAATACCAATCTGAATCAATCTTTTGCCAAGTTAAAGGTTTACCTGCTGTTTGGAGTGCACCACTTTCGCTAAAGAACATTTTCTTGCCATTAAAGACTTGATATCCTGTTAGCATCTTACCATCTTCTGCAAAGAGATATTTCTTCCCTCCAATTTCAGAAAGCTCACTAAATCGTCTAGCGCCATTTGATTGGATATAATACCAAGAGCCATCCAGCTTGAACCAACCGCCAGTTTGCATTTTACCATTTTGGTTCAAATAGTAGTCATTTCCCTTGGCATTTTCTCCCCAATCGTCATTAAGGTGAAGCCAGCGTCCTGCTTGCATTTGCCCTTTTCCATTAAAGAAGTAAGTGGCTCCGCCAATCTCTTTCCAACCGATAGCCATTTCCCCGTCAGCCAAGCGATATTTCCAGTAGCTACCTTCTTGATACCATTTTTCGTCAACTACAGGGATGTTCGGGAAGAGATTAGAAACATTGGCAAATCCGCTATCACTAATATCAAAAACGGTAGCATCTTGAGTTTGACTAGAAGCTCTGAGAACTTGAATATTTTTCTTTTGGAGATATTCTCTGGTTGAAGCAACATTAATATCACCACCAGTTGTCTGAATAATCATCTTTGGAGATAGGTTTTCAAGAAAATTAATCGTATTTGAAATTGTCGCATCATAATGATGATTCCATTTCATCATATCAACCTTGCCGATAACTGGGCCTAACTTATCTTCTGCCCCTTCGGCATTATCCAAATCTCCACCAAGGTAGATTCTCTTTCCTGCCACAGTCACCACTGAAACGATAGAGTTGGAGTTATCATCTAGAACTTTTTTCAGATTCCCCTCAGCATCATATTCATTCTTATAATTATAGAGTTGGATATCCATATCACCTAATTTAAAGTGACTATCCTCGTCTGTAATATTCTGAATAAGAGTAACTCCTCGTTTTTGAGCTGCTCTCAAAGCATTATCATAATTGAAAAGATTATCCCATAGTCCCCAGTTCGCTGTGATCCGATCATCTGAATATTTTTTCAAATAAAACTTATCAACTTGGTAACGATTAAGTATCTCATCTGCTCCGCCGATATGGTCACTATGTACATGGGTTCCCAAAATAAAATCTAATTTTTTAACACCAATCTGATCAAGATGGCGAATCAAACGGTCTTCCAAGACTTGATAATTTCTCATGGAAATTCCCCAGCGGCTTGGATAGCGTGGGTCACTTCCATCAGGAAAGTCATAATCTTCCCCCATATCAATCAAGGCATAATGACCATTGCTTTCCAGAAGGATAGCATCACTCCCGGATTTTGCTTTAGTATTTATGAAATGGATACGATTACCTGAACCAGCAGTAATGGTGTTCGCATCAACTTGTTGCGATAAACCAACCAACAAAAAAAGGAAAGCAAATAAACTATAACTGACTGATTTAACTAATCCTTTATTCTTCATTTTGAACACTCCTTTCTCGATGAAAACAATCTCTTACTAATCAATCCAATAATTCTTATCAGTTCCTGGAACCTGCTGTTCAACAGGTGGTGGAGTCATATAGTCTGATCCAAATTCGTAGACAAGAATTTCATGGTATTTTCTCGGAGCCTTCACTACGATGTTTTCGTATGGCATATCAATCAGATCATAGAGCCATTCTTTTTTGATTCCCTCTGGAAAGCTTGGATCAAATATCGTACAGGTAAGATCTGTAGCTTGATTTACACTATATTTCAAAGCAAGGTTCTCTAATTTTTGATTCCAAGTTTGTGGAGAGCTTAGACGGAAAATAGCTGATCCAATATAACGAGGCAGATTTTTTAGCCCCCCATTTTCTGATTTAATTCCTTTGAAATTCAAAGAAGAAAGGCGGACAAAATGTTTATAGAGCTTCATTTTCTTACAATCACTTTCCTCCGTCACGACACCATCGTATGGAAAAATGTCAACACAAGTTCCCAATACGACTGTCGGGTCCAGAAGATTGGCATCTCTACGTGTTCTAATATCATGGACACGCATATAACTGTACGGATAGCCTTTTGTTTCTCTAAATGAAATCAATTTGTAGTAGGGATGATTCTCATTTTTTAAAACCTTATAAAGCTTTTCAAATTCATCTCGCGCCAAAGAAATATCCGTATCATCATCCCAAGGGATAAATCCTTTATGGCGGACAGCTCCTAGTAAGGTTCCAAAATCAATAAAATATTTAATTTGATGCTGTTCACATAATTCATGTAGATACTTTAAAATATCCAACTCCACTTGTTTTATTTCTTCAAGACTTAAAACTCTCTCAGACATACGTTCTATTCTCCTAATTTTGACTAATTTTTTAAACGATTTTTAACTGCGATTTGCTTACTTAGAACTTTTAGTGATTTTCCACAGTTTGAAATCATGGTGAGATACTCTCTGTTCAAGAGGGGGCAATTGCATGTAATCTCCATAGTCAGAGGTCAAAATTTCATGGTAGTGTTTTGGAATCATAAATTCCTTGCCTTCAAACGTTCCCACAATCACTTGTTCTAACCACTCACGTTTCCAAACTGGCTTATTCATATCCTTGTAAATCAAATAGTCAACTTGCTCGTAGTCAGCAACTGCTCTAGATTTAGCAAGCTCATCAATTTGCTCAACATACTTATTCGTATTTGTGAAATAGAAAATGACAACAGAAATATAACGAATCAAAGAATTCAGTAGACTTTTCGTGTTGGTAATTCCTTTAAAAGTGTAACAACTTAATTGACGTTTCTTTATCAGTTTCGTCATTTTATTTTTAAAGTCCGCATCATCTTCATAACCATCTACAGGGAAAATATCCACATAGATTCCCATATTGGAATCAATTCGTACATCTTCTTCTAGCAAGTAGGTATGGTTATCCTGCACTTTCATAAAAGGATAGACATAGTTGAGATTATTTTTATGAGACATGACCTCGTAACGCTCATCAGGGTTAGCGATAAGGTAATCTTGCAACTTTTCATAATCTTCTCTTAGCATGCAGATGTCCATGTCATCATCCCAAGGAATAAAACCTTTATGGCGAACCGCACCAATTAGACTTCCATATGCTAGGAAATACTTGACACCAATTTTCTGACAAACCTCATGAATGTACTCCATGATTCCAAGTTCCATCTGTTGAATTTCATTGACATCTGTTACTTCTTGGTACCGAACTCCTTCATCTCGTTTGCAGACTACGAGTCCATAGCCAATCGCTAGCCAGAAGATGATATTAATAAAGTTGGTTGAATACATAATCTGACTTTCAAATAATTGACCAAACAAGATACCGAAGAAAAGAATCATGATCAATTTATCAGTATTTTTCTTGGAAACAATCAAATACGTTAAAAAGCGCTTGATGACATAAGCCAGTATAAGAAGGAAGGATACCAAGCCTAGAACTCCTGAACTGACAAATATGGTCACAAGAATGTTATGGAAATTCCCACCGATAAGGGAGTTTTGAATCTCAAATTTACTGAAATATTCTGTGTAATAATCTGGGACATTCCGTACACCGTAACCAAAAATTGGTTTGGCACTTCCCATCTTGATGGCATTTTTCCAGATATAGGTCCTACCACTTGGTGTTGTTTCAATTAGATGGAGTTCACCATTCTTCTTGGTAACAGACGAATCTGTCTCAGCGTAGGACTGTCCTTTATTTAAGTCAAAAACAGTCGCAGTTTCAGATGAGATATAAATTGAAGTTGCATAGCTTAATCCAATGTTGGTAGCAGTAACCAGCGAACTAGCAACAATAAAAGTAAGAAATCGTTTAATGAGACTTCCTCTAGTAGCAAAGAAACTATAAAGCCCAATCATGAGGAGTAAAGAAAGTAAGGCTCCTCGACTTTGCATAGTAGCAAAGTATACTAATTGAATCACATTGTTCAGTTTAAGATATACAGAATATTTACTTCCTTTATGGATCAGATACATAGCCAAAATAATGCTAATGTATGAAAATATCGCACTAGCATTAGGATTGACAATCCCCCACAGACGTCCATTCATAACACCATAGTAATAAGATTGTTCGCCAATCTTAAATAGGATAAGGACTCTACTTACCAATAAACCAAACGCAAAAATTGCTGAAGAAAAAGATACAATTTGAACCGTATAGGCAATCCAGTCAAATAATTTTTTAAGTTGCCCCGATTGTAACATGGTAAATAATAAAACATAGGTTACCATGAAAAGGATTTCAATCACATTTCCAATCAAATGTCCAGAGCGATTGAATACTGCCGATAGCAGATGACTCCCAGATAACAAGCCAAATAAGACCAAAAACTTTCGATCTACTGTAATCTGTTTCCACTTAAACAACAATGTGTAGCAAATATAAAGTACAACAATCGCTGACAATCCCTTATAGATTGGATTTGCTACCTTATAAACCAGTGAACTCATACTTAAAATCGAAATAAAAACAAATAGATATGCAATCCATAGTTTTGATTTTTCAAAGTATTCATCCATTTTTGAAAAATTCATTTTCAACTCCTTCTCATGATATTAGTTTTTTAATCCAACAATTTTCTTATATAGCCATGGAGAAATGACAAGTGAAAGGATCGCTACCTTGCGAAATGTAGTAAAATAAGCATCCTTCCATATTTCGCGTCGGTGCTGAACAATCCAAGTCCTCAGCTCGGCTTTCTCCTTTTGATACTCTTCAGATGAAGTAAAGATGATTTTATCGTAAACTGTGATGTACGACCAACATTCTCTATTTTTCAATTCAGGTTTTAAATCAGGAAAAGCTTGTGATACTTGAGCAATTATGTGCTTATAAACTTCTATCGTGTCAAACACATGCTGATTAACAGATGTTGTTGCACTTCCCTCACGATGATCATAATAATAAATTGGTTTGTCAATAAATACGCTACTACATCTTGTCTTTAGTAGCAATTCAGTTAAAAATAAGGCATCTTCAGCTAGGTGATAATTTGTATTAAACTTTTCATCCGCAAGCAGGTCTCTCTTAAACAGTTTTGCGACTGGAAAAAATGAAGTTCTAGTAGTCATCAGTAGTTCCTTCATGGTTTCTTCTGTTGACCAGAGTTCTGTTTTTCCAGAATGTGAAGGTAGGTCTGTTACAATGCCGTTTTTGATATGGTGCAGAGGAGCAATTACAAAGCCTACATTCACCCCTTCAACTGCACTTGCTAAAGTAGCTAGGTAATCCTGGGTAACGAAATCATCGCTATCAATAAAGGTAACCCAAGAACCCGTCGCTAGCTGAATTCCCATATTTCTAGCATTTGAAACACCAGCATTTCCGATATGATAAACCTTGATATTCTCATACTGAGATGCTAAGTGATCACAGATCTGTCCGCTGGAATCAGTAGAACCATCGTTGATTAGGATTAACTCAAAATGGGTATAAGTCTGTTGAAGAATCGACTCCACACATCGCTCCAGATAGGCTTCTACATTGTAGACTGGAACTATAACGCTTATTTTTTCTCCCATCATGCTCCGTATTCTCCCTTGTACTCTGTGTAGCTCTTGTCCATGTCTGCTATAATAGCATCATGATGCGGTACTTGCTTGTCTGCTGGTGGCGGTGTCATATAGTCCCCAAAAGCAGTGCTGAGATAGGCATCATAACCGACTGGAATGGGCATCTCAGTCCCTTCAAATGGCAAGAAGAGATTATCTTCAAAGGATGCGATTGGGTACTTGTTTCTCATGTAGCCAGGACCTGAGCATAATTCCGTGATTCCATCGCTCTCAGCCAGACTATACTTGGTCATTTCTTTTTCAGCTTTTTTCCAAATGCGATAACGTAGAGATTTAGGAGTCAAACCGAGTAAAATACGACTTCCCCATTTCATGACTGCACCATGCTTTTCTGGGATAGTTTGCGCACAGAAAAGGGAATAAATCAAGGCCCAGCGAACCTGTTTCTTACGCTCAGCTGGATTTTTAGGATAATAATCCAAAGGCAAAACGTCCAAGGCCAAACCGTGTGGCAAATCCAAATCCTGCTGATAAGGCTTGATACAGGTCGTTTCCTTATCACGAATGGTAATAAAAAGGTTACGGTCTACAAAATCCTTGTGACTCTTTGACAAGAAATAACGCTTATCTGCATAACGAGGCCATAGTTCGGCTAACTTTTCATAGTCCTTGCGAGGCATGAAAAAATCTAGGTCATCATCCCAAGGAATGAAGCCCTTGTTGCGAAGGGCACCAATCGCTCCTCCACCACAGAGATAGCACAACAAATTATGTTCTTTGCAAAATGCGACGAAATATTCAGCCATTTCCAGACTACGAGCCTGAATCGCTTTCAAATCACTCATGTCTCTCCTCTTCTGTCCAATAACGAGTTATATCGTTTTATTATACCATAAAAAAGCCTTAAAAATCCATCAGATACCGTAAAAAATCAAAGCCCAATCCACCATTTTTACTGGTGAATGAAGCTTTGATTTTTATTTATCTATCTCTTATCTCATTCCCATTTGGGCGAGTTTAGTCCGGTATTTGTTCTGGTCGACAAGTAGACCTTGTCCTCCGTAGACATCATAAGCGTCTACCCAATCGCCAAGTTCTGGCACCGTCAACCTTTCAATACCATTCTGTGCGCCTTCGATAACTGACAAACCATTGGTCAATAAGAAGCTATACGGTAGATTGGTTGAAGTCATTCCAAAGACCTTTCCAAGCGCCTCTGAACCTGTAAAGAGTTTAGTCGGGTCTTTAATTTGCTCAAGAACAGCTGACATGACCTGCTGTTGACGTTTGGTACGTCCGTAGTCTCCTTCATCATCATCACGGAAGCGAGCATAGTTCAGCAAGGTAGACCCATTCATCTGCTGTTTCCCAACTTTGATGGTTTGAGTTGGCGACTCTGTTTCTGTTGCATGAAGATCATCTCCAACTGTAGCTTCTGTCAGAGGCTGACCATTCAATGTTGAGAATTGAGCATCGATGGTCACCCCATCAGGAAATAGAGTATCAATGGCAGTTGCAAAGGCCTGAAAATCCACTAGAGCATAATACTTAATGTCCAAATCAAAGTTATCTTTTAAAACCTTGCGAACCATTTCTGCTCCTTTTTGTTCCTCCTGCTCCCCAAGTTCATAGGCTACGTTGAGTTTGTTATCCCTCTGCTTCTTTCCATTCACAATCTGGCTGTAGCTATCAATATAGACTAGGTTGTCACGCATGAAGCTGACTAGCTTGATCTTCTTATCCGAACCACTAACATTCAACACCATAATCGTGTCTGTGCGAGTTTCTGCACTGTTTTGACCAATACGGCCATCTGTCCCCATGATTAGGATGTTCACCCCGTCTTTAGTATCTTGACCATTAAAAACTTCAACCTGAGCTGCCCGTGCATTGGAAGGATTTTTGGCAGAATTTGTGGACTGGAAACCTCGAAGAAACATAAAAATCATGCCCGCAGCTACACAGGTTATTAGCAATAAAAGCCAAATTAGAACTCGTTTAAAAAATCTTCTTGGTTTCTTCTTTTTCACTTTTGGAAGAGAGGGAATTTTCTGATGTCTATTCGAGCGACTTTGGTTGGAATATTGTGGAATCCCAATGTCCTTCCCTAGATTTTTTCCCCTTTCAACTTCATTAGAGGAAAATCCACCGTCCATTTTTCTTTTTAAATAGTCAAATTCTCTCTTTTCTCTGTCATTTAGGTAGTGAATATTCTTAAAAAGATAGTCATAGCGTAACTGCTCATGATGACTTAAAGGGCTTTCTTTGCTCATAGGCTCTCCTTTCCTAAATCCCTAATGGTGAAAATAGGGTAGATTCCCAGTATCTTGTACTGGATCCCAATTGTTTCAAGTTCTTGTTTGGCAAAATGAACCAGCTCTTTGGCACTATAATCCACATCTATGATGAAAAAGTACTCACCAAGTGCCGTTTTGAGGGGACGACTTTCTATCTTGGTTAAGTCAATACCTCGCCAAGCGAAGGTTGAAAGAGCCTTGTAGAGGGCACCTGGAAGGTTGTCCGGTAAGGTTAAGGCCAAACTCATTTTTTCAGTTTGTGATCGCAAAGGGATAGTGGGAATCTCAGACCCTAAAACCCAAAAACGCGTGAAATTGGCTTCCATTTCTTGGATATCTTCTGCTATCAATTCCAAACCATACTCAGCAGCGGAGTTTCTAGGGGCAATAGCTGCAAAAGGCTGGTCTGGATGTTCAGCTATGAAGCGAGCTGCATAGGCTGTACTTGCCGTCACTTCAAGCTGGGCTTCTGGATAATGCTCCTCTATGAATTTCTTTCCTTGAGCCAGAGCTTGTGGGTGTGAAAAAATCTTTTCAATCTTAGTATGACCAGGAACTGCCATCAGTTGCTGATGAATGGGTTGTACTATTTCTGCAACAGCCTGAATGTTCGCCTGATGAAAAAGATAGTCCAAGCTTTCATGCACACTTCCCTCAATGGAGTTTTCAACTGGCACCACCGAATAGTTCACCAATCCTTGTTCATAGGCCTTAATAACATCTGTGATGTTGGCAAAGGCTTGTAATTCCTCATCAGGAAAAGCAGTCTGCACGACGTGGTGCGAAAAAGATCCCTTAGGACCTAGATAGGCAATTCTCATCTCAGTTCCTCTATAATTTCCTCTGGGCTTAGCTTGGTCACATCCAAAACTCGACTGGCTACTTCCTCATACCAAGCCTGTCTTTCTTGAAAAATCTCTCGCAACTCTTCCTTGCTGTTGTTGAGAAAAAGCGGCCGTTGAT
This sequence comes from Streptococcus oralis, assembly GCF_023110435.1. GTDB lineage: Bacteria > Bacillota > Bacilli > Lactobacillales > Streptococcaceae > Streptococcus > Streptococcus oralis_CF. Next base: position 387,375 of record NZ_JALDWB010000001.1, on the reverse strand, counting down.
TGTCCTTATCAGCTGCGATACGTTGGTAAAGAGTTTCAAAGTCTGCTTTCAGATAGATATTATCAGGATTTTGCTTGAGCAAGTCACGATTTCTCTGAGAAATAACAACGCCTCCACCAGTTGACACAACTCGGTCCGTTTTTAGTAAATCCGCTAAAACTTCTGACTCCACCTGACGAAAGGCCACTTCTCCTTTTTCTTCGAAAAAATTCACAATAGACATACCTAAGCGTTCCTCAATTAAGGCATCCATATCGAGGTAGTCTGGGTCTAAACCTCTTGCGATTGTGGATTTCCCAGCCCCCATAAACCCGAGTAATACCTTAGCCATGAATCAAAGTCTCCAAATCATCAAAGAAGCTAGGATAACTGGTATTGATGGCTTCAGCACGTTCCAGCTCGACTTCTCCGTCCCTTACTAGAAGAGCAGCAATGGCTGACATCATGCCGATACGGTGGTCACCGAAAGTATTGACTCTAGCACCATGAAGGGATGATTTCCCCTTGATAATCATTCCATCTGCCGTAGGTGTGATTTCCGCGCCCATGCTATTTAAGGCGTCAGCCACCACCTGAATACGGTCAGTTTCCTTGACCTTGAGTTCCTCAGCATCCTTAATAACTGTGACACCTTGTGCTTGGGTCGCTAAAAGGGCAATAATGGGCAATTCATCAATCAAACGTGGAATCAAGGCTCCCCCAATTTCTGTTCCTTTCAAGTCAGAAGACTCGACAGTTAGGGTTGCAGATTTTGCGACTGGGTCGATTTCAGTTATTTCTAGTTTTCCACCCATGGCACGAATGACATCAATAATACCAGTACGCGTTTCATTGATGCCCACATTCTTCAGCACAACACGAGAATCTGGAACAATCAAACCAGCAACTAACCAAAAGGCGGCACTGGAAATATCTCCTGGAACGATAACTTTTTGTCCTGTTAGCTTTTGCGGTCCTTGAACTGTGATTTTCTTTCCGTCCACATTTAAATGGCCACCAAATTGCTGTAGCATATCTTCTGTATGGTTACGAGTGCATTCTTTCTCGATAATAACTGACTGACCCTGAGCCTGCAAGGCAGCAAATATCAAGGCAGACTTGACTTGGGCAGAGGCGATTGGCAACTCATAGTGAATTGGTGTTAGTTTTTTAGTACCTTTCAAGTGAAGAGGAGGCAGGTCTCGCTCTGTTTGCCCTGAAATGCTGACACCCATCTTTTTCAGTGGAAGGGTCACACGGTCCATAGGACGTTTGGATAGACTGTCGTCTCCGAACATCTCTACTTCAAAATCAGCTCCAGCAAGTACACCTGAAATCAGACGAATCGAGGTGCCAGAATTTCCCATATCCAAGGCGTTCTGCGGAGCTTTAAGGCCATCCATCCCCACACCTTGAATCGTAATCACATCGTCTTTATCCTCAATCTCTACACCAAGGTCACGAAAAACCTGCATGGTTGAGAGCACGTCCTCACCACGCAAAATATCATAAACCTTGGTCTCACCTTCAGCTAAACTTCCAAAGATAATCGAACGATGGCTGATAGACTTGTCACCTGGAACTTGGATACTGCCATGTAAGTGGCGAATGTCTGTTTTTAGTTTCATAGTTGACCTCATACTTGCAATACTTTTTCTTATTTTATCACAAAAAAGCCAGAAATTCCTGAAATTTCTGGCTTTTATACAGATAAAATACTATTTCAATAATTCTGAAACAGGTTCAAAGACTATTTTTTCAATGTCTGAAAGGTAAATCGATAATTGTTGCTGCTTGACAAAGAAATCTGACAAAAGAGCGTTTTCTTGGATTTGCTTGCTGAAGGACTGCATCTTCTCTTGGAAAGAAGCATCTGGCATTTGTCCAGTTTGCGCCATGACTTGGATTTCTTGCTGGAAGGCGAGGTAGTCTGCAAAAATCTTGCCAGCTTGTTCATCTGCTTGGATGGCATCTTTGGCTGCCTTGACAGCCTTGTATTCTGGTAATTCGCGTAATCCTCGACTGAGTTCGTTTGCACTATCGTAAATATTTGACATGATTTTCTCCTTATTTGATGACGACTGTGTAGTCCGTATTTTCTGAAATTAAGCGCTCAGCTCGTTCCAGATCCTGAGCATTTTTAAAGGAAATTTGTAGAATCCCATGAACATCCTCACGGTTTTCCTCGTTAATGTGGATGTTGACCAAGGAAGTTCCTCGTAGCAATTCCAAAATCCGCAAGATGACATCTTCTTCATCGGGAACGTCGACATAGAGGTCATAAGAACTATCCACACCACCACATTTATGGATTTCCATGGCCTGACGTTGTTCACGCGCTTGGTTGAAAAAGTTCCAAATCTGCTCTTCTTCCCCCTTGCTAATAGCCTGACCAATCTCATCTAAGCGTTCCTTGAAATCCTCAATCCGCTCTAGGATGGTCTCGCGATTGGACAAGAGAATAGAAGTCCACATACCTGGCTCGCTTTCCGCAATTCGAGTCATATCTCGAAATCCTCCCGCCGCAAAGCGCCTTGCCATCTCATGTTCTTGAGCATAGATTGCTGTCTGCTCCATCAGACTGGAAGCCAGAATATGTGGGAAATGGCTAATCTGAGAAGTCACCCGATCATGCTCCTTGGCATCAATCTCGATAAAACGAGCATGAAGGCCTGAAAGCAAGTCCTTCATTTCCTCAAGTGTGTCAGGACTTGTCAGGCTCGAAGGTGTGAAGATATAATAGGCATTTTCAAAGAGATTAACATCTGAAGAGGCGGCTCCTGTCTTGTGGCTACCAGCCATGGGATGGGCCCCAACAAAGCGAACAGGCTTGCCAGCCAAATACTGCTCCGCTGTATCCACAATGGCTGACTTGGTCGAGCCAGCATCCGAGATAATGACGCCTTCTTTCAAGTCTAAGTTTGCCAGCTCCTTAATAAAAGCAATGGTCTGTTTGATTGGTAAGGTCAGGATGATGACATCTGCTAGGGGAGCGAAACTGGCAAAATCATCCGTCGCACGGTCAATCATCCCCCGCTCCAAGGCAATGTCTCTCGAAGCCTGACTGCGATTATAACCCAAAATTTCATAATCCGGATGATCGCGCCTGATACCGAGCGCCATCGAGGCACCAATCAAACCGAGACCTGCGATATAGATGGTTTTTGCCATAGAGACTCCTTAATAGTTCTTTGTATACTCACGGTGTTTGGCTACCGCTTCTTTTAATTCCTCTAGGTTGTCCGATGAAAATTTTTCAAGGATTTCTTGTGCCAGAACTGTTGCCACAACAGCTTCCATGACCACACCTGCTGCTGGAAGAGCGGTCGGATCACTTCTTTCCACAGTTGCCTTGTAAGGTTCGTGAGTTTCGATATCCACACTCATCAATGGTTTGTAGAGAGTGGGAATGGGTTTCATGACACCTCGAACAACGATGGGTTGCCCATTGGTCATACCACCTTCAAAACCGCCCAGATTGTTAGTACGACGAGTATAGCCGTCTTCTTTAGACCAGAGAATTTCATCCATGACTTGGCTGCCTTTACGGTAACCAGCTTCAAAGCCGAGACCAAATTCCACCCCTTTAAAGGCATTAATAGAAACAACTGCTTGGGCCAATCGCGCATCCAATTTTCTGTCCCATTGAACATAGGATCCAAGGCCAACTGGAACGCCTCCGACGACTGTCTCCACAACCCCACCGATAGTATCACCGTCACGCTTGATTTGGTCAATATAATCCTTGATTTCTTGTTCTCGTTCTTGGTTGACAATAGAAACTTCAGACTGGGCAGCTCGTTCCCTAATCTCCGTAACCGTCAGATTTTCAGGTACATCGATTTCCTTGCCACCAAAAACTACGACATGATTACCAATCTCCATATCCAGCTCAGCTAAGAGACGTTTAGCTACTGCTCCAACTGCCACCCGCATAGTTGTTTCACGAGCTGATGAACGTTCCAAGGAATTTCGCAAATCATCAAAACGGTACTTGATCCCCCCAACCAAATCGGCGTGACCTGGACGTGGATGGGTGATTTTTCGCTTGCTTTTAAGGCGGTCTTCAATGTCCTCGGCAGACATGATATCCAGCCATTTTTGGTGGTCTTTGTTGATGACATCCATGGTAATGGGAGTCCCTGTCGTCTTCCCGTGGCGAACGCCCGAAGTAAAGACAACCTGGTCACTCTCAATCTTCATACGCCCACCACGACCATAGCCACCCTGACGGCGTTTAAGATCCCCATTGATGTCCTCTGCTGTCAAAGGAAGTCCAGCGGGAATTCCTTCGATAATAGCCGTCAGACGGGGACCGTGTGATTCTCCTGCAGTTAAATATCTCATACACTCTCCTTATTTTACCAAGTAGTCTCTCATCTCTTCCAGAGAAACTGGGTGAATGGTCGCTGAACCGAGCTCTGGCACCAAAACCAATTTCAAGGTATTGCCACGTGCTTTCTTATCATGAGTCAAAGCTTGATAAAGTTTATCAACATCCCAGTTTTCATAGTCAACAGGCAAACCAAATTTCTGACACATAGCTGTGATGGACTGGGTTATGCCAATCGGCATAAGGCCTTTTCCCTCAGCAACCTTGGAAATCTGCACCATGCCCATAGCCACAGCCTCACCATGCATGACTTTGCCATAACCGGCCGTTGCTTCAATGGCATGGCCAATAGTGTGGCCAAAATTGAGGTAAAGGCGAACACCGTTATCCAACTCATCCTCAACCACCATCTTGCGCTTAACCTGACAAGAATGTTCAATCAAAGTCTCTGCATGTTCCAGTATACTCTCAACAGAACCATCTAGCTCCGTCAAGATTTTCCAAAGTTCTGGATCCTCAATCAAGCCGTACTTGATAACCTCACCCATCCCTTCAATCAACTCTCTTTTTCCAAGAGTTTCAAGGACAAAAGGGTCAATCAGAACCCCATCTGGTTGGGCAAAAGTCCCCACCATATTCTTAGCAAATGGAGTATTGACACCCGTCTTTCCACCGATAGAAGAATCAACCTGAGCTGTCAAACTAGTCGGAATCTGAACAAAGTGAATGCCTCGCATATAGGTAGAGGCCACAAAGCCAGCTAGGTCCCCAACGACACCACCACCAAGAGCCACGATCCCATCGCTACGAGTCAACCCCTGCTTGACTAGAAATTCATAGACTTTCTGTACAGTGGTTAAATTCTTTCTTTCTTCGCCTTCTAAGAAGTCAAAAACAGCTACCTGAAAACCAGCATCTTCTAGGCTGAGTTTAACCTTCTCTGCATAGAGAGAGGCTACATGGTTATCTGTCACAATGACTATCTTTTGAGGTTGCCAGAGTTCTCGCAACCATTGACCAGCCTGGGCCAGACAACCTTTTTCAATCTGAATATCATAGGGATGATGTGGAATATCGATTCTGATTTTCATAGTAGGGTCTCCTTTTCACTATTTATATTTTTCTGTTAAGGACTGCCAAATCTCGTCTGTCGGCATTTCTTTACCTGTCCACAGTTGAAAAGCTTCAGCAGCTTGATAGAGCAACATTCCCAGACCATTGATAGCTGGATTGCCCTGACTTCTAGCCCATTTCAAAAATGGCGTCTCAAAGGGTTGGTAAATAATATCTGCGACCAAGAGAGTCTCTGGCAAATTGATGCTTTCTGGAACTGGAGATGATTTGCCATCCATGCCCACACTGGTGGCATTGACTAGCAGGTCTGACTCAGCAATCCTTGATTGCAGTTCAGAAAGATCCTCTAAAGCATACAAGTCCACCTTAAATCCTATTTGCTCCTGTAACTTGTCTAGATAAGGTCTTGTTTTTTCCATGGAAACTGAACGCACAAAGACAGAAATCTGACTGACCCCGTCCAAAATGGCTTGTGCCAAGATTGATTTGGCCGCACCACCTGCTCCCAGAATGGTCATTTTTTTACCTGAAATTGTAAAAGAAGGCAAGCTCTTAAAGAATCCCTTGCCATCTGTATTATATCCAATTAACGTTCCGTCTTGATTGACAACTGTGTTGACCGCCCCAATCAAACGAGCCTCATCACTCAACTTATCCAAATAAGGAATCACTTGTTCCTTATAAGGCATGGAAAGATTGATCCCAAACATCTGGTAACGCCGAATATTGGCTACTGTTTCTGCCAAGTCAACCGCTTCAATTTCCCAAGCCACATAGACACCATTGGTAGCTGTCGCCTCAAAGGCCCTATTGTGGATGAAGGGTGAAATAGAGTGTTTGATGGGATTTGCAACAACTGCAGCTAAACGTGTATAGCCATCAAGCTTCATCCAAAATCTCCCTGATTTTCTTCATGTTTGATAGAGAAATCTGACCTGGGGCACTCGCTTCATCTAGACTAGCAAATGACCAACTTGAACCCGTCACATCTGAAGTGATACGCGATACTTTGCCCATTTTCCCCATGGAAATGGTCACGTACTCTTGTTCAGGATTGAGTGTTTTAAATCCTCGTGTGTAGTTCATCAGGTCTAAAACATCCTGCTCCGTATGGGCCATAACTGATACCTTGACCACTTTCGGAGAGAGACTGGTCAACTCAGACAAAATCTCCATCATGTTTTCAGGTGTCTCTTGGAAATTATGGTAACTCAAAACGAGATTTGGAAAATCCAACATTTCCTCAAAAACGTCCTTGTAGCTGAAATACTCGAAATCTACATAATCCGGCTGATAGAGCTGAGTAACTTCCTTGATGATTTGAACATACTCTTCTGAGGAAAGTTCGATTTCTCCTCCCTCAGCGCGAGTCCGAAGGGTAAAGACAAGTTCGCGTCCTGCAAATTTCTCAAAGATAGCAGGTGCTACCTGTAAAATAGCGTCCTTTGTAAGAAAGTCCGCGCGCCACTCAATGATATCGGCATCTTCATACCTAGTGGCATCCAGTTCTTGCGCTTCTTCTAAACTTTTTGGCATTACTGAAACGATTAATTTCATCTACTAACCTTCATACTAATCACCTTGAGGTAATTACTGCTTTCATCTTTTTTATTATAGGCAAAGTCTGCTGGAAGACCATATTGGTTTAAGATCTGATATTTTCTTCCTGCAAAACCTTTATCAATTTGTTCTGTAAATTTCTGGCGGGAAACATTGGCAGCATTGGTACTAGCAATGATAATGCCTCCCGGATTTAAAATCTCTAGACTTTGGGAAATCAACTTGTGATAGTCCTTAGCTACAGAGAAAGTTTGTTTTTTATTTCGAGCAAAGCTCGGCGGATCAAGGACAATCACATCATAGATCAAGCCTTTTCGCTTGGCATACTTGAAGTACTCAAAGACGTCCATAACGATAAAACGGTGATTGTCCGTGCTGAGTCCATTTGCCTGAAAATGAGCTTCTGATAACTCTCTCGACCGTTTGGCCAAGTCAACAGAAGTCGTCTCACTCGCGCCTCCCATAGCTGCAGCAACTGAAAAGGCCGCCGTATAGGAAAACATATTGAGCAAGGATTTGCCCATGGCTAGACCGTCAACCAGACTCCCACGAACCTCATGCTGGTCTAGGAAAATCCCTGTCATCAAGCCATCATTCATAAAGACTTGATAGAGCACGCCATTCTCAAGAACAGTAAAATAATCTGGCGCTTCCTCACCATAAACATAGGCAGACTCATAGTCTAGACCTTTAAAACGAATCTTTTCATAAGCCCCAAAGACCTCAGGAAAAACTTCCTTAAAAGCCTTTACTATCAGCTCACGAATCTGGTAAACATAGGAGTTGTACCAAGAAAAAACCACATAATCTCCGTATAGATCAATAGTCAGACCACCAAAACCATCCCCCTCTTGGTTAAAAAGGCGAAAGGCAGTAGTCAAGTCATCTTGATAATAAGGCTTTCTAGCTTCCTTGGCCTTACGAAACAGAATTTCAAAAAAGGTTTGGTTGAAACCAACCTTTTCCTTGCTGACCAACCAGCCAATGCCCTTGTTCTGCTGAGAAAGATAGGCGCTCCCTAAAAACTTTCCGTCTTGACTAAGAACTTCTACTGCCTGATCCGTCAGTTCAATATCTGTTAAATCACTCGCTTCCAAAAGAACTAGACCCTTAGCTAGCTTTTTTTCAACACGTCTGCTGACCCTAATTCTATTCATAGCTACTATTATAGCAAATTTTGTGACAATTCTCAAAAAAGAAACCGTTTAACCATCTGTACTTTAGTTTATTAAGTGTCATTTTTGTTAAAAAAGTTTAATCATATCATTCTTTGTCCTAAGAACACTTTTCCCAGCAATAGAGAGAGGGGGAGCAATCTATAAAAATAGACAATTCTAGAAAGGAGTATAGAATCTTGCGCAAACGTTTGCCTAGTTCTAAACTTTATGGTAGAATAAAACACAACATTGATAAGCAAGAGGAAAAACAATGCAAAATCAGACACTTATGCAATACTTTGAATGGTATCTGCCCCACGACGGGCAACACTGGACGCGTCTGGCTGAAGATGCTCAACACCTAGCAAATCTTGGTATCAGTCATGTCTGGATGCCCCCTGCCTTTAAGGCGACCAATGAAAAAGATGTGGGATATGGTGTTTATGATCTTTTTGATCTAGGTGAATTTCACCAAAAAGGGACTGTCCGTACCAAGTATGGTTTTAAGGAAGATTATCTCCAAACGATTCAGACACTCAAGGAGCATGGAATCCAACCAATGGCTGACATCGTTCTCAATCACAAGGCTGCAGCAGATCATATGGAAGCCTTTCAGGTTATTGAAGTGGATCCTGAGGATCGTACCGTTCAACTAAGCGAGCCCTTTACTATCAATGGCTGGACTCACTTTACTTTCGATGGTCGCCAAAACACCTACAATGACTTCCACTGGCACTGGTACCACTTCACAGGTACAGACTACGATGCCAAGCGCCGTAAGTCTGGCATTTACCTGATCCAGGGGGACAATAAAGGTTGGGCAAACGAGGAATTGGTCGATAACGAAAACGGTAACTACGACTACCTCATGTATGCTGACCTAGACTTTAAGCATCCTGAAGTCATCCAAAATATCTATGACTGGGCTGACTGGTTCATGGAAACGACTGGTGTGGCTGGTTTCCGTTTGGATGCCGTTAAGCACATCGACTCCTTCTTTATGGGCAATTTCATCCGTGATATGAAGGAAAAATACGGTCAAGATTTCTATGTTTTTGGGGAATTTTGGAATCCAGACAAGGAAGCCAATCTAGACTATCTTGAGAAAACAGAAGAACGTTTTGACCTTGTCGATGTTCGCCTCCACCAAAACCTCTTTGAAGCTAGTCAGGCTGGAGCAAGCTACGACCTTCGTACTATCTTTACTGATAGCTTGGTTGAACTCAAGCCTGACAAGGCTGTCACTTTCGTTGACAACCATGATACTCAACGAGGACAAGCCCTTGAGTCTACTGTTGAAGAATGGTTCAAGCCAGCAGCCTATGCCCTTATTCTATTACGCCAAGATGGACTTCCATGTGTCTTTTACGGAGATTATTACGGTATTTCAGGGCAATTTGCTCAACAAGATTTCAGAGAAGTTCTTGACCGTCTCCTAGCCATCCGAAAAGATTTAGCCTATGGAGAGCAAACAGACTACTTTGACGATGCCAACTGCATCGGATGGGTTCGTTCAGGCGCTGAACATCAATCCCCAATCGCTGTCCTTATCTCCAATGACCAAGAAAACAGCAAGTCTATGTTTGTCGGGCAAGAATGGGCTGACCAAACCTTTGTTGACCTCCTTGAAAATCACCCAGCACAAGTTACGATCAATGCTGAAGGTTATGGAGAATTTCCAGTATCATCGAGTTCAGTCAGTGTCTGGGCAGCAAAATAAACCTATCCGTTGCAAGCCAGATCCAACCGGATTTGGCTTTTTTGTATTTAGAAAAAGACCTACCCAAATGGATAGATCTTTGCTTAATTACAATTTACCTGCTACGGCATCCAGCAAGTCTTGGATTTTAGCTTGGTTGCTCCCTCCTGCCATGGCCATGTCTGGTTTTCCACCACCACGTCCATCGACGATTGGAGCCAATTCTTTGACAAGGTTTCCTGCATGTACATCTTTTGACTTGCTAGCTACAAGGATATTGACCTTGTCACCAATAGCTGCGACAAGAACAAGCACATCAGAGTAGTCTTTTTGTTTCCAGTTATCCGCAAAGGTGCGAAGGGCACCTGCATCGGATACAGAAACTTGACTAGCAATGTAACGGTGTCCGCTAACTTCCTTAACATCCTTGAAGATGTCGCCTGCGGCTGCAGCTGCGGCTTTTTCCTTCAATTCTGCATTTTCTTTTTGGAGTTGACGGAGTTGCTCTTGAAGACCTTCAACCTTGTGAGGTACTTCCTTGAGTTGAGGTGCTTTCAAGGTTGCGGCGACAGCTTTAAGAGCGTCTTCTTGTTCACGGTAGGCTTCAAAGGCTTCCTTACCAGTCACTGCTAAGATGCGACGAGTTCCTGATCCGATCCCTTCTTCTTTGACAATCTTGAAGAGGCCAATTTCAGAAGTGTTGCCAACGTGGGTACCACCACAAAGCTCAACAGAATAGTCGCCGATGGTTACAACACGGACTTCCTTACCGTATTTCTCACCAAAGAGGGCCATAGCTCCCATTTCTTTGGCTGTATCGATATCTGTCTCAACAGTTTCCACTGCGATCGCTTCCCAGATTTTCTCATTGACCTGTTGTTCAATGGCGCGCAACTCTTCAGGAGTTACGGCTTGGAAGTGTGTGAAGTCAAAACGAAGGAATTCAACTTCGTTAAGGGATCCTGCTTGTGTCGCATGGTTTCCAAGGATATTGTGAAGGGCTGCATGGAGCAAGTGAGTTGCTGTATGGTTTTTCATGACACGGTGACGACGATTGGTGTCGATGGCCAATGTGTATTCTTGGTTCAAAGTTAAAGGAGCAAGAACTTCAACGGTGTGCAATGCTTGTCCGTTTGGCGCTTTTTGAACATCTGTCACAGTAGCCACAAGGTTTCCTGTAGCATCCAAGATTTGACCGTGGTCAGCTACTTGTCCACCCATTTCAGCGTAGAATGGTGTTTCCGCAAAGATCAGAGAGGCAGTTCCTTCTGAAACAGCTTCAACTTCAGCATTGTCAGCTACAATAGCCACCAGCTTAGAAGGCAATTGACTGGCATTGTAGTTGAAGACACTTTCCACTGTAATGTTTTGGAGTGTTTCGTTTTGCATTCCCATTGAGCCGCCTTTGACAGCTGACGCACGTGCACGTTCTTGCTGCTCTTTCATGGCTGCTTCAAAACCTTCACGGTCGACAGTCATACCTGCTTCTTCAGCGATTTCTTCTGTCAATTCAACTGGGAATCCGTATGTATCGTAAAGTTTAAAGACATCTTGACCTGCAATGACAGATTGACCTTTTTCTTTCAAGTCTGCTACGATACCTTGAGCAAAGTGTTGACCTGAGTGAAGGGTACGAGCAAATGACTCTTCTTCGCTCTTAACGATTTTTTCGATAAAGTCACGTTTTTCAAGCACTTCTGGGTAGTAGCTTTCCATGATTTTTCCAACAGTTGGAACGAGTTTGTAAAGGAAAGGCTCATTGATACCCAATTTTTGACCATGCATGGAAGCACGACGGAGAAGACGACGAAGGACATAGCCACGACCTTCATTTCCTGGAAGGGCACCATCCCCAATGGCGAATGAAAGGGAACGGATGTGGTCAGCGATGACCTTAAAGCTCATATTGTCGCCATCTTGGTCATAGACCTTACCAGACAATTTCTCAACTTCACGAATGATCGGCATGAAGAGGTCAGTTTCAAAGTTAGTCTTAGCCCCTTGGATAACTGCCACTAAACGCTCCAAACCAGCGCCCGTATCAATGTTCTTGTGTGGCAATTCCTTGTACTCGCTACGAGGAACAGCAGGGTCGGCGTTAAATTGTGACAATACAATGTTCCAGATTTCGATGTAACGGTCGTTTTCGATATCTTCTGCAAGAAGGCGAATACCGATATTTTCTGGGTCAAAAGCTTCTCCACGGTCAAAGAAAATCTCTGTATCTGGTCCAGAAGGTCCCGCACCAATTTCCCAGAAGTTGTCCTCGATTGGGATCAAGTGGCTTGGATCTACTCCCACTTCAATCCAACGGTTGTAAGAATCTTTATCTTCTGGATAGTAGGTCATGTAGAGTTTTTCAGCTGGGAAATCAAACCATTCTGGGCTTGTCAAGAGTTCATAAGCCCAAGTGATAGCTTCATCACGGAAATAATCACCGATAGAAAAGTTCCCCAACATTTCAAACATGGTATGGTGGCGAGCCGTTTTTCCGACATTTTCGATGTCGTTGGTACGGATAGCTTTTTGGGCATTGGTGATACGTGGATTTTCAGGGATAATGGTCCCGTCAAAGTATTTCTTAAGGGTTGCTACCCCAGAGTTAATCCACAAAAGAGTTGGGTCATTTACAGGAACCAAGCTGACTGATGGTTCTACAGAGTGGCCTTTGCTTGCCCAGAAATCAAGCCACATTTGGCGAACTTGAGCACTAGATAGTTGTTTCATAATATCTCCTTATTTACTTGTTTAATTTGATTGGCTTTCTAGCATCTCCACATAGTCAATCGCGACACAGAGGGAAATGACCAGGTCTGCATAAGAATCTTCATAGACGGTTACGGTGTAGGTTGAGGTCAAATGGAAAATCTCTTTTCGAATCTCGGCAATCACTTGGTCGCGGTCATCCAGCAATTTGAAATTCAAATCCCAGATATTGCCCTCGATACGAAGCCCGAGATCATCAAACTCATACTTATCTCGAAAGAAGGTCAACTTCTTACGAATGACGAAATTGGAACCGTTTCGTAACTGGATAGTAAAGCGAGGAAGCAAGGTGAAAAATTCTTTACTAATCTCACTGACTTGCTCACCATAGGCGTCATAGATAGTAAAGGTCTTAGGAATTTGAAAGAAAGAGCCCTCTATCTGATAGTTTACTACTCCTCTATCATCTTTGATATCGAAGCGTTCGCCTCCAAGACGAAACTTTTGTTTCACGAGAAATGTCTTCATAAACACCTCCAAAAATCAAAAGACAAGTCCATATCACGAAGGGCGAAAAACCGCGGTACCACCTTCATTCAATGAACTTGTCATTCTCTTATTCTTATGCAATTGTGTGATTGAGTAGCATGATTTCCTAGCTTAGATGGCTCGCAGCACCGCCATTTCTCTGGACTAAGACAACTGAAAATCAATTCTCAACTCTCTTATTATATCGTTTTTGGAGGAGTTCGTCAACTGGAAATCATTCCCTACATCCCTGATTACTTTTTCAGTATATATTTTTTCTTACTGCCATTTTTCTTTTTATCCCAACTTTTATTCCAAGTTTTTGAATTGCTAAAGATAGCTATGAAAACATTTGCAAATATAAAGTAACCTATCACCAAATATATGGAATCCGTTGTTAGATATTGCCGATCCAAGCCATCCTTTAAATGAAATAGTATAATTGTTTCGTTAACAATTAAAAAGGTTGGCCAGTAACTTTTTTTGAAAAAAGTAGACATTTTCATGATTTGTTACCGCTTTCTATTCGTATAAACTTAGTATACTACTAGACAAGCAAATAAGCAACTAGAATAGAAAAAGATAAGGCTGTAAAAGTTAACTTCTATTAAGAAAACGAACCAGCTTAACTGATTCGTTTCATAACTGCTAACTCCTACTTCCGATACATTTTAAACTGTAGGAAGAGGTCACTATATTTTCCTGTCCATTTATGGTCAAACTTCTCATAAACTTCTAGGTTTTTCATGGTGTCAGCGTCTGGATAGAAGGACTTGTCTTCTTTGGTCTCCTCTGGGAGCAGTTCCTTGGCTGTGTTATTTGGTGTTGCATAGCCGACATACTCAGCATTTTTCAGAGCATTGTCGGGTTTCAACATAAAGTTGATAAAGGCGTAGGCTGCATCTTGGTTTTTCACAGTTTTTGGAATGACCATGTTGTCAAACCAGAGATTGCTGGCCTCAGTCGGAACAACATACTTGAGGTTAGAATTTTTCTCCAACATCTGGCTGGCTTCCCCAGAGAAGGTGACACCGATAGCAGCATTGTTCTGAATCATGTAACCTTTCATCTCGTCCGCCACAATGGCCTTGATATTTGGAGTCAGTTTATATAGTTTGTCTACTGTCTCTTCCAACTGCTGAGGATCCTTTGAGTTGAGACTGTAACCCAGCGAGTTAAGCCCGAGTCCCAGCACCTCACGCGCCCCATCAAAGAGCATGATGGAGTTCTTATACTCTGGTTTCCAGAGGTCATCCCAATGCTCAGGTGCCTCATCTACCATAGTTTCGTTGTAGACAATTCCCAAAGTCCCCCAGAAATATGGAATAGAGTACTGGTTATTTGGGTCAAAAGACTGGTTGAGGAACTCTGGACCAATATTTTCAATCCCCTCAATCTTAGAATAATCAAGAGGAACCAAGAGATCCTCATCCTTCATCTTGTTGATCATGTATTCACTCGGAATGGCAATATCGTAGGTTGTTCCCCCTTGCTTAATCTTGGTATACATGGCTTCGTTGGAATCAAAGGTCTCGTACTGGACTTGGATCCCTGTTTCTTCTGTGAATTTCTCCAATAGTTCGGGATCGATATAGTCTCCCCAGTTGTAGATAACCAATTTTTGACTATCTCGACTGTTGATTTTACTATCTAGATGATGAGCAATTCCCCACAAAACAAGGATAATTGCTGCAATTCCTGCTAAAAATGAATAGAGTTTTTTCATGCTTGCTCCTCCTTCTCACGTGAGATAAAGTAATAACCTACAACTAGGATAATACTAAAGAGAAAGACAAGGGCAGACAGGGCATTGATTTCTAGCGAAATCCCCTTCCGAGCACGAGAGTAAATCTCGACTGACAGGGTTGAAAAGCCATTTCCCGTTACAAAGAAGGTCACGGCAAAGTCATCCAGCGAATAGGTAAAGGCCATGAAATAACCTGCAATGATAGACGGAGTCAGGTACGGAAGCATGATTTCCTTGAACATTTGGAACTGACTAGCCCCAAGGTCATAAGCCGCGTGAATCATATCGCCGTTCATTTCCTTAAGGCGAGGTAGAACCATCAAGACCACAATAGGAATCGAGAAGGCCACGTGACTAGATAGAACCGTCAAAAAGCCAAGTGAAAACTTAAGCTGTGTAAAAAGAATCAAGAAGCTGGCACCAATCATAACATCAGGCGCAACCATGAGGATATTATTGAGTGATAAAAAGGCTTCTTGGTATTTCTTACGAGACTGGTAAATATAGATAGCACCAAAAGTCCCGATAATGGTTGCAATCAAGGCTGATAAAAAGGCCAATAAGAAGGTTTGGGTGAGGATCAACATGAGACGACCATCACCAAACATGGTTTTAAAATGGCTCAAGCTAAAACCAGTAAAGCTGTTCATATCATCCCCTGCGTTAAAGGCATAGCCAATCAAGTAAAAAATTGGCAAATAAAGGATGATAAAGACAAAGGCTAGGTAGAGATTGGCAAATTTTTTCATCGTTCTCTCCTTTCCTTGGTCACCCACATGGTGATGAACATGGTCAGGATGAGGATCACACCGATGGTAGAACCCATTCCATAGTTGTCATTGGTCAGGAAGTTTTGCTCAATGGCTGTCCCCAAGGTAATAACACGGTTCCCACCAATCAAACGTGTCAGCATGAAGAGGCTCAAGCTAGGGATAAAGACCGACTGAACCCCGCTTCTCACTCCATTCATCGATAAAGGGAAGATGACATGGCGGAAGGTCTCCCACTTGGTCGCACCGAGGTCATAACTGGCATTGATAAGATTGTTATCCATATCGTCCAAGACATTGAAAATCGGCAAAATCATAAAGGGAAGCTCGATGTAGCTTGCGACAAAGATAAAGGAGAAATCAGTAAAGAGCAACTGCTGCGAACCGATTCCGATAAATTCCAAGAATTGGTTAATAGAACCATTCTGACCAAAAATCCCGATAAAGGCATAGGCCTTGAGGAGCAGGTTAATCCATGTCGGTAGGATAATCAGCATGAGCCAGAGTTGACGGTGCTTGAGACGAGTCAAAAAGAGGGCTGTTGGATAGCTGATGAGAAGCGTCACCATGGTTACAATCCCAGCATAGAGCACAGAGTTGAAGCTCATTTTGAGATAGGTCAGATTTTGTGACGCAAAGTAGGATTTATAGTTTTCTAAACTAAACTGCCCTTCAATGTTGAAAAAGGATTGACCGAAAATCAAGACCAAGGGTGCGAGAACAAAGAGGGCAATCCAAAGCATGTAGGGCACTACAAAGAGTTTAGAGGTTGTTTTCTTCATCTCTTTCCTCCTCGATCGCGTTAATCAGACCTGCTTCTTGCTCTTCGATTTCTACGTACTCCTCGATACGAGCATCGAATTCTTCTTCGGTTTCGTTGAGACGCATGATGTGGATGTCTTCTGGTTCAAAGTCCAGACCGATTTCCTCACCAACGATGGCCTTACGGGTCGAGTGAATCATCCATTCATTTCCGAGCTCGTCATAGGCAATGATCTCATAGTGAACCCCACGGAAAAGCTGGGTATCAACCTTAACTTGGAGCTTGCCTTCTTCAGGAAGAGTAATACGCAAGTCCTCTGGACGAATGACAACCTCAACAGGCTCATTTGGCTTCATCCCCCCGTCGACCGCTTCGAAGCGTTTACCATTAAACTCAACCAAGTAGTCCTCAATCATAGTTCCTGGCAAGATGTTGGACTCGCCGATAAAGGTGGCAACAAAGTGGTTGATCGGCTCATCATAGATGTCCACAGGCGTTCCGGACTGAACAATCTCGCCATCGTTCATAACGAAAATCCAATCACTCATGGCAAGAGCTTCTTCCTGATCGTGAGTGACAAAGACAAAGGTAATCCCCAATCGTTGTTGCAATTCACGCAGTTCATACTGCATGTCTGTTCGCAATTTCAAGTCCAGCGCTGACAAGGGCTCATCCAGCAAGACCACACGGGGTTGGTTGATGATGGCACGAGCAATGGCCACACGCTGGCGTTGTCCTCCAGAAAGTTTGCGGATGGAACGTTTTTCATAACCTTCCAACTGAACCATCTTGAGAACTTCCGCTACTCGTTGCTCGATTTCTTTCTTGTCAATCTTACGCAAGCGAAGCGGAAAGGCAACATTTTCAAACACATTCATGTGTGGAAACAAGGCATAGGATTGGAATACGGTATGGACGTCTCGCTTGTTGGTCGGGATGTCGTTGATCCGCACCCCATCCAACAAAATATCTCCTGTCGTCGCATCCAGTAAACCTGCAATGATGTTCAGGATAGTTGATTTCCCAGAACCAGATGCGCCTAAAAGAGTGTAAAACTTTCCTTCTTCCAACTCAAAGTTAATGTCTTTGAGAACCTTGGTGTTGCTGTCTTCAAAAACTTTAGAGACGTTTTTGAATTCGATAATTGGTTTTTTCAATTGGCATAAATTCCTTCTTTTTCATAAATTAACAGATCAGGGCTCTGTCAAGCCGCTACTACCTCTTGCAGGGAGTAAAACCACCTGCATACATCTTCGCTACCGATAGGCTTTCACCCCCTTTCCATTGACATAGCAGCAGCTATTCTGGCGAAACCTTACTCCTTCTCACCTAAAATTCGAACTTCTCTCTCAAGGGTGACACCTGAGTGTTCCTTGACTTTTTCAATAACAGATTGGATCAAGTCCTCGTAGTCTTTGGCCGTACCGTCAGCAACATTGATCATGAAACCAGCGTGCTTTTCAGACACTTCAACACCACCGATACGATAGCCTTTCAAACCAGCTTCTGAAATCAACTGACCTGCAAAATGCCCCACTGGACGCTTAAAGACTGAACCACATGATGGGTATTCTAAAGGTTGTTTGAGTTCGCGAAGGTGAGTCAAGCGATCCATTTCCTGCTTGATGACCTGGTGATTTCCTGGAGCAAGGGCAAATTTAGCCGACAAGACAATGGCCCCAGAATCCTGAATAGCTGAATGGCGGTAACCAAAAGCCAAGTCCTTGGCTGACAAGGTCTCGATTTTCCCTTCCTTGGTCAGAATCTTACAAGACTGCAAGATGTGAGCAATCTCTCCTCCATAGGCACCCGCATTCATAAAGACAGCTCCCCCGATGCTCCCTGGAATACCGCAAGCAAACTCAAAACCAGTCAAACTATGACGAAGTGCAATACGTGTTGTCTCGATCAAATTAGCACCCGCTTCTGCCTCAATGGTATAACCATCAACTGAAACGTTATTAAGCTTATCGCACAAGATGACAAAACCACGGACTCCACCTTCACGAACGATGATATTGCTGGCATTTCCTAGCACCATCCAAGGAATATTCTCTTGATTGGCAAATTGGACGACACGCGCCATCTCATAGCGATTGCGTGGCAAAACTAGATAATCCGCTCGACCTCCGACCTTGGTATAGGTATAGGTCTTCAAGGGTTCCTTGAAACGAATATCGATTCCTTCTAATTGTTCTTGTATTTTAGTTACGAATGTCATATCTCTCATCCTTTTGTAAAGTCATTTCATTATACCATTTTTAAGGGCTTTTGACGACAGGAAAATTCTTGGTGTCAAAGCATTGCGTAAAAAAAGAGGTTTCCCTCTTTTTATGATGATTTTTTCCAAAATGTAGATTTTGTTAGCCAGATAAAGACTAAAAGTTCTACGAGAAGAATAAACTCAACTAGAAGTGGATTTGCAATCCATCCTACTTGAGATAAAGCTGGAGCCAAGTCAAACAAGGCATGCAAACCATAGGCAGCAACTAGGTAGATCCATTTCTTTTGGCTAACACTTTGGTAAACCCAGATGGAAAGACCAATTTGGAGAACTAGGGCAAGCACACGCTCAACTCCTAGTAAATAAACCTGCCATACAGAAAGAGACTGAACCGTTTCGAGGGTAGCCTTTGGAAGGAGATTGGCTACATCAGTATTTGAAGTCTGGATGAGTGAAAAGAGAATCAAAAGACTGATCAAGCTTCCCATTCCGAGATAGAGCATCTCCAAGCCCCCATGTCCCAGACCATAAGCCAAAGCATCTCGATCTTCTAGACATCTCTTTTTCTCCAACCATTTAAAAAAGACAAGACGAGCTGTTTCCTCAAAGAGGGCCGCCACGGCAATTCCATAAAGGACGTATAAAAAAGGATGCTCCTGCATGAGCGGAATGGTTCCATCTTTTTGCGGATGGAGTATCAGAAGATGAACAATCTTCTCTAGCACTTGAGAAGAAACAAAAAATGCGATTGCCCCCAAGCCCATCACTGCAAGAGAGATCTTAAAGCGTTTTTTTGCGTACCAAGTCCCACCTACTAGGACTAAAACCAAAGCGATCATGGTAAGGATAATATGTAGTGTCATCTTTTTCTCCTATTCTGACTTATCAATGTCTTTCTTCATCTCGTCAACGTTAAATTTGGCAAATAAATACTGGCGATCTTGGACTGGAAAACGTTGGTCCAACTGGTCGACTGCTCCAACCTCGATCATTCCTTCTTTGATAACAAAGTCCATCACATGCCCACCAAAGGTCAAATCGTCTGAGATAAAATGCAGATGGTAGCCTGCAACACTGACCCCATGGAAAATCTCCGGTGTCCAAAATCCAACAATGGTTCCTGAAATATTTTCACGGCTATATTCAGGCTGATGGGTGGCAACCTCAGCAAACTTGGTGTCTGTTGTTGACTTGGGAATCATACGTACATGCATGTGAGCGAATTCCCCATGAATCTTGATGGAACGAAAAAGATTCTCACCATCATAGTAGGACTCAATCCGCTTTTCCAATTCCTTGTCCGTCATCTCAAAGCGCTGGCGGAAAATCACTTCTGCCTGATGGGGGACCACTGCTGCATATGGGATAAGGGCATCAGGTGCGACTTCTACAATTTCAGGTTGTTCCCCTGAACCTTTGGCTTGATAAGCCTTGCCATCAAGGACAATCAACTCCCCATCAATTGAATCCAAGGTTCCCAAGCCGAGGTCACCATGTTCCAGCAATTCTCCTACTGTCATGGTTCCACCATAGAGACCTGCCATTAGGGCACCTAGAGTATTGTATTGAAATAATTTTACCGGTTCCTGCACTTTTCTATCCATTCTCTTTCTTATCTTCTTTTCAATGAATCATCATACTTTCTAAGTATACCACATTTGCTCCTAGTTGTGAAAGGGAGAAATGCTTTTCCCATTGCAAAGGAGGCAAAAAAAAGGTACAATGTAACAAAATCAAGGGAGGTCTGGAATGAAGAAAGAAAGTAAATACCAAGCAGTCGTTTCCTTTCTCAAAAAGGGTATCGAATCAGGAAAATTCCCAACTGGTAGCCGGCTTCCCCCTATCCGTCAACTGAGTCTGGACTTTCATTGTAGCAAGGACACTGTCCAAAGAGCCCTGCTGGAATTACGCCATGAACAATACCTCTATGCCAAGCCCCAGAGTGGCTACTATGTTCTGGAGCAAGGACAGCACCAAGACTTAGAAATCGAAGTCACTGATGAACATGCCAGTGCTTATGACGACTTCAGACTCTGCGTCAATGAAACCCTGATAGGCCGAGAAAACTACCTCTTCAACTACTATGACAACCAAGAAGGCCTTGAGGAACTGAGACAATCTGTCCATCAACTCCTCTTTGACCAGGCTCTCTACTGCAAACCAGATCAACTGGTTCTAACATCTGGCACCCAGCAAGCTCTCTTTATCCTTTCTCAGATTAACTTTCCGAGCGAGGGAGCTGAGATTTTGGTCGAACAGCCGACCTACCACCGGATGAATCGCCTCTTGGTCGCTCAAGGATTAGCCTACCAGACCATTGAACGCCGTATTGATGGCATTGACCTTGAAGAACTGGAAAAACAATTCAAATCTGGGAAAATCAAGTTTTTCTATACCATTCCTCGTTTCCACTACCCTCTTGGCCATTCCTATTCTGATCAGGAAAAGAGGGCCATTCTGGATCTAGCAAACCAGTATGGAGTATACGTCGTCGAGGATGACTATCTAGGAGATTTAGACCCGAGAAAAAGCCAGACCTTCCACTATCTGGATACAGAGGATCGCGTCATTTATATCAAGTCCTTCTCAACCAGTCTCTTTCCAGCCCTTCGTATTACCGCTCTCATTCTCCCAAATGCTCTAAAAGAGGCCTTTGTTTCCTACAAAAATATCCTGGATTATGACAGTAATCTCATCATGCAAAAGGCACTCTCTCTTTACATCGACAGTCAGTTATTTGAAAAAAATCGACTGGCCAGACTGACCCTTCAAGAGAACTATCAGACTCGGATAAAGGAAGTACTTGAAAAAAATACCTGTCCCTTGCCCTACTATCCTCTACATGATGGCCTTCTCCTTGATTTGAGACACTATCCTAAAATCGCCAGTTTAAAGCATAGCTCACTCAAACTAGACTTTTTTGAGAAGGCTTATTTGGATGCTTGCCCTTATCAGTTCGCCAAAGTCTCTCTCGAAAATCTAGAAAAGCTATTAGAATACATAAAAGCAGAGTTAGATTAAAGTCCAACTCTGCTTTTTCTTATTGTTCAACTTCTGTTAGTTTCGCTGCTTTTTCAAGATAAGTTTGATAAGTTCCTTCATCTTTTAGTTTTTGGATAACCTTATCTACTACTGCTTTCAAGTCTGATTGATCCTTCTTGATAGCAACGGCATTGGCTTCGCCATCTTTCATTGTCAAGTTAACAGATGCAACGACAAGGTCTGAGTTTTTACCTGCGTAACTAAGAGCCACTGGTTCATCCATATGAACAGCATCCACTTTTCCAGCCTGCAATTCATTGACTGCTTCACCCATATTGGTCAAGGATGTCAATTGGGCATTTGGTAATTGTTCCTTGACCATGGTTTCTGGAACGGTTCCCTTTTGAGCTGCGATATTGGCACTTGCGAGGCTTGTAAGATCCTTGTATTTGTCTAAATCGGCTTTTCTAACCAAGAAGCTCATTTTGTTTTCATAGTAAGGGATTGAAAAGTCAAAGACTTCCTTTCTCTCATCTGTAGCACTAATACCAGCAATAGCTAAGTCAGCCTTTCCAGTTTGAAGACTGGTCAAGACATTGTCAAAACTCATGCTAGAGATTTCAAGTTTAACTCCAAGTTCATCCGCAATCGCTTGAGCCATATCAATATCAGCACCAACCACTTGGTTTTTACCATCTACCAAGGCTTGGAATTCAAATGGCGCATAGTCTGGGCTGGTCGCAACAACTAGCTTCCCTTTTTGTTTGATAGCTTCCACAGCAGACTGGGAACTATCCGTACTTGATTGACAAGCTACTAAAATCATGCTGGCCAGCATGCTACACACAACTAATATCCATTTCTTGATTTTCATAAATAAACGACCTTTCTGTCATTTCTGAATAATTATAACTTATTTGAAAATACTTGTCAACATTTTCAGAATTTTCATTTCAAAAAAATTCCTTTTTATTCAAAAATAAAGACTAATCTGAGTTGATTAGCCTTTTTAGTGCATATTTAATCCATTTCTTAGAGTTCGACGATTTTACCTGTTTCAAAGTAAACAACCCATTCACAGATATTTTTTGCGTAGTCTCCGATACGTTCCAAGAAGGAAATGACCTGGAAGTAATCACGGCCTGTAACGATAGCTTCAGGATTTTTCTTGATTTCCTCTGTAGCTAAATCACGGATGCTATCAAAGTAATGGTTGATTTTTTCGTCCATCGCCGCTACTTCATATGCTTGGTCCACAGAGCCGTTCAGGTAGAGATCTAGAGCTGCTTCAACGAAGTTTTTTACATCGCGTCCCATCTTTTTGATTTCTTCTTCAACGGAAGGGATACGTTGCTCCCCTTTCATACGAATGGTCGCCTCAGCGATAGACACTGCATGATCTCCCATGCGTTCCACGTCTGACACTGCCTTGAGAACGGTCAAGACGGTACGAAGGTCTTGCGAAACAGGTTGCTGGAGGGCAATCATTTCAAATGATTTCTTTTCCAACT
This sequence comes from Streptococcus oralis, assembly GCF_023110435.1. Lineage (GTDB taxonomy): Bacteria > Bacillota > Bacilli > Lactobacillales > Streptococcaceae > Streptococcus > Streptococcus oralis_CF. Next base: position 364,342 of record NZ_JALDWB010000001.1, on the reverse strand, counting down.
TCACTTCATACTCATTTACTTCTGCATCGTCTTCGATGACTTCTTTTGCCAAATCACGGTCATGCGTAACAAAGGCACGCACTGTACGATTGATCTGCGAAAGCACTTCTTGTCCCATGGCATAGAACTGGTTGTGCAATTTCTCCAAATCTTCTTCAAATTGTGATCGTAACATCATTCAACTCCTTATCCAAATTTTCCTGTAATATAATCTTCTGTTTCCTTGTTTTGAGGGGAAAGGAACATCTTCTTCGTATCGTTAAACTCAATCAAATCTCCATCTAGGAAAAAGCCAGTCTTATCAGAGATACGAGAAGCCTGCTGCATGGAACGCGTTACCAAGAGCATGGTGTATTTGTCTTTTAGACCATACAAGGTTTCTTCAATCTTACCAGCCGAGATAGGATCCAAAGCTGAAGTTGGTTCGTCCAAGAGGATGATTTTAGGGCTGGTTGCTAAGACACGAGCAACACAAACACGTTGTTGTTGTCCACCTGAGAGACCAATGGCCGAATCATGCAAACGATCCTTGACTTCATCCCAGATAGAAGCACGTTGCAAGGCCTTTTCTACTGCTTCATCAAGGACCTGTTTATCCTTGACTCCATTGATACGTAGTCCATAAACAACATTTTCGTAGATAGACATAGGGAAGGGATTGGGCTGTTGGAAAACCATGCCGATTTCCTTACGCAATTCAACCGTATCGGTGCGAGGACTGTAGATATTGTGACCATTATAGACCACTGATCCAGTTGTTGTCACCTCAGGGTTTAAATCTCCCATGCGGTTGATGGCCTTGAGAAGAGTTGACTTCCCTGAACCAGATGGACCAATCAAGGCTGTTATTTCCTTGGGTTGGAAAGAAAGGGAAACACTATTCAAGGCCTTCTTTTTATTGTAATAAACGGACAGGTCTGACACCTGTAAAATCGGTTCTGTCATACTGCTTCCTTTCTAACCAAAGTGTCCCGTTACATAGTCATTGGTAGACTGTAGCTTGGCATTTTGGAAAATATTGGATGTCTTATCATACTCGATCAAATCACCCAAGTAGAAAAATCCTGTGTAGTCACTTGCACGCGCAGCCTGCTGCATACTGTGGGTAACGATGATGATGGTAAAATCCTTCTTCAATTCCAGCATTGTTTCTTCCAGCTGGGCTGTCGCAATCGGATCCAAGGCTGAAGCAGGCTCATCCATCAAGAGGATATCTGGCTTGACAGAGATGGCACGAGCGATACAGAGACGTTGTTGCTGACCACCAGAAAGCATCAAGGCTGATTTGTGGAGGTCGTCTTTGACCTGATCCCAAAGGGCAGCCTGTCTTAGAGAGGTTTCTACAATTTCATCAAGGACTTTCTTGTCCTTAACACCTGCACGTTCATGAGCAAAAGTGATGTTGCGGTAAATAGACTTGGCAAATGGATTTGGCCGTTGGAAGACCATTCCAATATGCTTGCGCATCTCATAGACATTGATTTCAGGACGGTTGACATCAATACCTTGGTAGAGGATTTGCCCTGTTACCTTGGCAATGTCAATGGTATCATTCATGCGATTGAGACTGCGAAGATAAGTAGATTTCCCAGATCCTGATGGACCAATCAAGGCCGTTATTTTATTTTTTTCAAATTGCATATCGATGCCCTTGATGGATTCATTTTTACCATAATAAACATGTAAATCCTTGGTTGAGAGGGCCACTTTTTCTTCAGGGAAGGTGATGATATGCTTTTCATCCCAGTTATATTTTGACATGGCTTCTCCTTTAGGCAGCGGTTAATTTCTTGTGTAAATAGCTTCCGAGTTTGCGAGCTCCAAAGTTAAAGATTAGGATAAAGATGAGGAGCACCGCGGCAGAACCAGCTGATACGATGGTAGCATCAGGAATGGTTCCTTCACTGTTGACCTTCCAAATGTGGACAGCCAAGGTTTCTGCTTGACGGAAGATTGAGATAGGGCTGGTAACACTAAGGATATTCCAGTTAGACCAGTCAAGGGCTGGTGCAGACTGCCCTGCCGTATAGATAAGAGCGGCGGCCTCACCAAAGATACGGCCAGATGCCAAGACAACACCAGTCACAATTCCTGGAAGAGCTTCAGGAATGACGACATGGACCACAGTCTCCCAACGTGAAATTCCAAGAGCCAGACCAGCCTCACGTTGTGTATGGTGAACGTGTTTTAAACTGTCCTCAACATTTCGAGTCATCTGAGGGAGGTTAAAGACCGTCAAGGCCAAGGCACCTGAAATGATTGAAAATCCATACTCAAACTGGACTACAAAGATCAAGTAACCAAAGAGACCTACAACGACTGATGGAAGAGAAGATAAAATCTCAATACAGGTACGAATAAAATTGGTCACAGGTCCTTTTTTGGCATACTCAGCTAGGAAAACACCTGCTCCCATAGACAGGGGAACAGAAATGATCAAGGTAATGACCAAAAGGAAGAAGGAATTATAGAGCTGAATCCCGATACCCCCACCTGCTTGATAAGAGGAGGATTTTCCAGTCAAGAAGGACCAAGAGATATGAGGTAACCCTCGAACCAGGATATAGAGAATCAAGGACGCCAAGATGGTCACGATGATACCTGCGATGGTATAGAGGACAGCTGTAGCAAGTTTATCTAATTTCTTAGCGTGCATAGTTTTTCTTTCCTCTTTCTTTCGTAATCAATTTAATGACACTGTTAAAGGCTAAACTCATCAAGAGAAGGACCAAGGCTAGTGACCAGAGAACATTATTATCAACCGTTCCCATGACGGTATTCCCAATTCCCATAGTCAATACAGATGTCAAAGTCGCAGCTGGTGTTGTTAGTGAGGTTGGGATAACTGCTGAGTTTCCGACAACCATCTGAATAGCAAGGGCTTCACCAAAAGCACGCGCCATCCCAAAGACCACTGCAGTGAAAATACCTGAACGTGCTGCTTTCAAGGTCACACGCCAGATGGTTTGCCAACGAGTGGCTCCCATGGCCAAACTGGCTTCACGGTAATGACGAGGAACAGCACGCAAGCTGTCTGTTGTCATAAAGGTTACAGTTGGTAGGATCATGACAAAGAGAACGAAAATTCCTGACAAGATCCCAAAACCAGTTCCACCAAAGACGCTACGAACAAAAGGCACCACAACTTGCAAACCGATAAATCCATAGACGACTGAAGGAATACCGACGAGAAGTTCAATGGCAGGTTGCAAAATCTTTGCACCCTTTGGTGATACTTCTGTCATAAAGACTGCAGCTCCGATAGCGAAGGGTGTTGCAATCAGGGCAGATAAAATCGTCACAATAAAGGAGCCCAAAATCATCGGAAGGGCACCAAATTGTTTCCCTGAAGGATTCCAAGTTTGTCCAAAGAGGAAATCAAAGATGTTGACCCCATTGACAAAGAAGGTCGACAAGCCTTTTTGAGCTACAAAAATCAAAATCATGGCCACAATGATGACAATCAAAGAAAGGCAGGTGAAGGTCAAACCTTTACCAAACTTCTCAAGGCGAGAGTTCTTTGAAGGAGAGAGTAATTTTTTAGATAGTTCTTCTTGATTCATTATTGACCTCCTTCTACTGCTGTAACGGTACCTGAAGCATCCTTTTGGACTTTCATTTCATTGATAGAGATATAGCCCATGCCCTTAACAATTCCATTTTGGGCTTCATCTGAGAGGACGAAATTCAGGAATTCAGTAGCTAACTCATTAGGCTGACCAAGTGTGTACATATGTTCATAAGACCACAAAGGCCAGTTGTTGGTCGTTACATTCTCAGATGTAGGTTCATACCCATTCAGTTTCATGCTTTTCACGGAATTATCTACATAGGCAAAAGCCAGGTAAGAAATGGCTCCAGGGGTTTGGGATACAATCGACTTGACCATCCCGTTAGAATCCTGTTCTTGGCTCTGCATTGCCGCTTGGCCATTCATTACGATATTATCAAACGTCGCTCGTGAACCAGAACTTGCTGCTCGGTTGATGATTGAAATCGCCAGGTCTTTGCCCCCAACTTCTTTCCAGTTGGTCACTTCACCAGTAAAGATTTTGCGAAGTTGCTCGGTTGTGAGATTTTCAACATCTACTTCCTTGTTCACAATCACTGCAAGACCAGCCACTGCAACCTTGTGGTCTACTAGAGCCGAAGCATCGATTCCTTCTTTTTCCTCTGCAAAAACGTCAGAGTTCCCGATGTCTACAGCTCCAGACTGGACTTGGGAAAGTCCTGTACCCGATCCACCACCTTGAACGTTGACTGTTTTTCCGATATTTTTTGAACCAAATTCGTCTGCTGCGGCTTCAACCAAAGGCTGAAGAGCAGTTGATCCGACGGCTGTCATGGTTTCTCCACGATCAATCCAGCTTGCACATCCTGCTAGAGAACCTGCCAGCAAAAGAGTCGCAAGAGATAGGACGAGCTTTTTTCTTTTTTTCACTATTTTTCTCCTTGAACATAATGATGAATGCTCTGATTTCTTTCTGTTCCTATCATATCAATCAGTGATGATAAGATTTGGTTTACGATTTATAGACTGGAAGCCCCATTGAGGACCAGTCAATTCATCACATAATATAAGTAAAAATGAAAGACTATCAGAAAAAACTCATACTTCCAATATAACATAGAATAGATTCTTTGACTAGCTTTTTCACTTGAATCTGAGCCCTTTTGGATAATAATTTTTCAAAACATTTCCCGTTACCTTGGCAAAGCCTAATCCGTTTCCTTGAACCACAACTTGATACCATCCATTTGGTAGACTTTCAGCTAGCTGAACTGTTTCCCCAGCCACATATTTTACAAAGTCCTCATCCTCGATTTCTACCCTTTGTTTCACCTGACTTGGTTTTAAGGCCAATCCCAGAGCAAAGCTTGGTTCGAAGCGTTTCTTCTTAAAAGTACCCAGATGAAGTCCATTTCGGGCAATTTTGAGTTTCCCTAGATTGGGTAGCATCTCTGACAAGAGATAAAGTTGGTCTCCAAAAGTTTGTAGTACGCCAGTTAGCGATATTTTTAGATGTTTTTGGGCAAATTCTTGCCATAAGTTCTGCTGTTCGCGACTGAGATTGGTCTTGCTGGCCTTGAATTTGGGTGCTGGATTTTCTCCCTTAAACTGCAGGTGGGCTACAAACTGGCCTTCTCCCTTGAAATGATGAGGGTACATTCGAGCCGTTTCAGGAAGATCAATTCCTGCTACCATACCGTTCACATGCTCGACTGGAAGCAATTCAAAATCATAAGTATCAAGCAACCAGTGGACGATTTCTTCATTTTCCTCAGGTGACCAAGTACAGGTCGAGTAGACCAGACGGCCACCTTCTGCAAGCATGGTGACTGCATCTTCTAGAATTTCCCTTTGGAGACTAGCACATTGACTAGGATAATCTGTACTCCAATAATCCATGGCATCTGGCTGTTTACGGAACATCCCTTCACCCGAGCAAGGTGCATCAAGGACTATCACATCAAAATAGCCTTTAAAGACTTTGGCCAAACGGTCCGCAGACTCATTGGTCACGACAACGTTTGTAGCTCCAAACCGCTCCATATTTTCCACTAAAATCTTAGCCCGCTTGTTTGAAATTTCGTTGGAAACAAGGACTCCCTGATTAGCCAGATAGGCTGCCAATTGAGTGGATTTCCCACCTGGCGCTGCCGCCAAGTCCAAGACCTTCATACCAGGAAGGGGCTGAGCTACCTGGGCCACCATTTGGGCTGCAGGCTCTTGCGAATAAACGAAACCTGTCACATGCTCTGGAGACTTTCCAGAGACCTTACCATAATGTCCCCAAGGTGTATTTGGAATAGCATCCGCAAACGACAGCTGACTTTCTTTTAAGGGATTAACCCGAAAAGCCGAAACCGCTTCCTGTTTAAAAGAGGCAAGAAAATCTCTTGCCTCATCTTCTAGTATCGCTTCATATTTTTCAACAAATCCTTCTGGAAATTGCATTTAGTTTTCTTTCCTTTCATAAATATAGGACTGAATCTCTTCTTGCATTTCGATTGGCACCATCATGACAGGCTGACGCGTTTTAAAATCGGCAGCTTCACCTGATACCGTAAGAAGACGATAACCCAGACTGTCTCCTAGGATACTTGCAGCAGCGTAATCCCAAGGTTGCAAATAGGTGATATAAGTCAGCAGACGACCTGATAAAACCTTGGCAAAACTAATGGCCGCACTACCATAGACACGGACTCCCAACGCTGCTCGGCCCAAATCAGCCAAGCCCCACTCATTGGTTTCAAACATAGCTGAGTTACCAGCAACTAAAAATTCTTGAAGAGGTTTCTTTTTAAAAGTCGGTAAGGGATCATTATTACGACATGGAGGAAAGGCACCGCCACCATGGTAACAATCGCCTTTCATGACATCATAGATGATACCAAATTTGCCCACACCATTCTCAAAATAAGCCAACATAACAGCAAAATCTTCCTGCTGAGCGACAAAGTTATTGGTACCGTCAATGGGATCAATCACCCAAACGGAACCTTGACCGACCGCAGCACGCAAACAGCCCTCTTCTGCACAAATCAAGTCTTCTGGATAAGATGCTAAAATTCTCTGAACTAAGAGATCCTGAACTTCCTTATCCAAACGCGTCACCAAGTCTGTAGGGGAAGACTTTCGCTCGACCTGCAAATCTTCTTGCATGTGGGCCAAAATATAGTCAGCAGCTTCCTGCACAATCTGTTTGGCAAATTCAAATTTAGTTTCCAAGAGAAATCTTCCCTTCCCCTTTTTCCTTGGCAGCCTGAACTGCTCGGTAAAGCGAATAGCCACTAACTGTTTCAAATTCTCGTCCCAAACGTTTCTCTTCACTCTTGCTTGGCACAACCAATTTGAATTCCTTGTAAGACTCTAGCAGTTTTTTAGCTTCAACCTTATCTTCATAGGCAGCTTCAACATCATTAAAAAAAGAAAGCACTGAAGCAAGTTCTTCAGTGCTCCACGACAAATCTAGTGGGTAACTATACTGTTTGTTCATCTATCCAATACCAGCTCTCAATGTTGCTTCTTTTAGTTCTTGTTTACGGTAACTACGAGGGAGAAAAGCACGAATCTCATCTTCATTAAAACCGATCTGCATGCGTTTGGTATCAATAATAATTGGGCGACGCAAAAGACTAGGATATTGCTCAATCAACTGAAGCAACTCCGATACCGAAATACTCTCTACATCAATATCTAATTTTTGGAAAATTTTTGAACGAGTTGAAATGATGTCATCAGTACCATTTTCGGTCAAGGAAAGAATGTGTTGCAATTCTTTTCTTGTTAAAGGACTGGTCATAATATTGTGCTCCTCAAAAGGAACTTTATGCGTCTCTAACCAGGCCTTTGCCTTACGACATGATGTACAGCTCGGTGATAAAAATAGTGTAATCATGCTTTTCTCTTCTTTATCTATACTTTGCTATTCTTATTATACAAAAAAATAAAGCGCTTGACTAGCAATTTCTAGAAAAAAGCCTATTTTTTTCTAGAAAAATAGACTGTATGCGAACGAATTACTCAATTCCAATGAAGTTAATTCACTCCTCGTAAGAATTTTTAACTTCATCTCTATTTTATCAATGCAACACATTAAAGTATTCTACGACTTTTCAAATAAAGGAAGCCAAAGAAGCTTTCATAGAGTCCAAAGAAGAGAAGGAAAGCATGGAGGAAGAAGGTCTCTGGTAAAATCAAAATAACGGGATCCTTTGCGGGATCAAATAGCCAGGTATCATCTCCCACAAAGAGAATCTGATGAAAGAGAGTAAAGAATTGCTCAAAACCAATCAACACTCCCACAAGCCCAATGACTAGAGGCAATAGCACTAAAGCCAGGATACTTTTACGATAGAGGGGTAGAAAGCCTTTTTTTACAATATTTTTAACAAAGAAATAGAAACTTGGTAGCGTCACTAGGGCAACTAGCTGAACTAAGTGGAAGAGATTCTTCACCACCGCAAAGTGGTGTAAACCAGCCACTGACGAACGAAAATCTGGCATCTCTAAAACCTGACTAAAGGGATTGGTCAGGTAATTCATCAAGATATGAAAGTTATACAGAATGGTTTCTGGCTTTAGATAGACTCGATTCGCTAAGTTCAGCCACTCAATCTCCAAAGGATAGAAAATCCATGCCAGATAAATGGTTAAGAGAATAGAAAGGGAGAGGAAAAAAAGCATACTTCCCCAAAAAGTTAGTTTAATTTTCATCAAAATCCCACTCCGCAAGGCTAGAAAGCACATGAGTTGGGGCGATTGGCAAGTCCGCCACTTCTTCTGCCTTGGTAAAACCTGTCGTCACCAAGAGCGTTGGAATGCCATTGTCAATCCCTGCTCGGATATCTGTCAGGTAGTTATCCCCCACCATGAGCAATTCTTCTCGTTTCAAGCCCAAGTGCTCAACAGCCTTGTCCATAATGATAGTATTTGGTTTCCCAATATAAACCGGTTTTACCCGAGTTGCCACTTCAAGAAGGGTTATCAGTGAACCAGCACCTGGCAAGAGACCACGCTCTGTTGGAATATTGAGGTCTGGATTGGTTCCGATAAAATGAGCACCTTTTTGAATAGCTAGTGTAGCTGTCGCAAATTTTTCATAGTCGACTTGCCAGTCCAGTCCAACTACCACATAGGCTGGATTGTCCTTGTCTTCGACATAACCAGCCGCTTTAATGGCATCTTTGAGCCCTGCTTCACCGATGACATAGACTGTCTTTTCCAGTCCCAAGTCGTTCATATAGTCGATGGTTGCCAAAGTCGCTGTATAGACAGTTGACAGAGGGGTATTAATGTTAAAATTCTGAGCCAACATCTCTTGAACACTCTCAGGAGTACGAGTTGTATTGTTGGTTACAAAGAGATAGGGAATCTCTCGTTTTTGCAATTCATGCACAAAAGCCTCACCCGCGGGAATTCGGTCCTTCCCCTTGTAAATGGTTCCGTCTAAATCAATTAAATAACCTTTATAAGCCATATCGCCCTTTCTAATTGCCTTTAATTTCTTGCCATGTAATCATAGCTTGGGCATTGATCTCGCCATCACTGATAATCTCATGCTTGCTTTCTAGTCCATTGAGTTCATATGCTGAAGCAATCATACCACCTGGTCGCACTTCTTTGACATATTTGAGATTGATTTTCTTTGGAATATACTTGGTCAAAAAGTCTGCTCCCATGACCTCAAAAATCCAATCCAGATATTTACTATTATTGACATGACCATTCATATCCAAGTCGTAAAAACGAACATGGTAGTCTTTACTGATCGGGTTTTCTAGATTTGCATACTTTGGCCCACGGATGAGTTTTTTATCAAACTCAGACTGGTAAGGCGCAACAATCTCCGGTTCGACAGCATGGACTTTACGACTGTCTCTGTCCATGAGAACAAAGGTTGCTAACATGCGAATGATTTCTTGGCCTGCTTCATCATAGATGGTGAAACGGCGGTAGCAAAAAAGACGATTGTAAGTCAATGCTTCTGTTTCAATCGTAATCTCCTCAGCAAAGCGAGGCAAGCGAACCACGTCAATCGCATAGTCTGTAATAATCCAGACCAGATTGTAGCGCTCCAACACGTCCTTGTCACTGACTCCTAGCTCAATCGATTGCATACCTGATACTTGCAGGGACAGCAAAATCACATCTGGAAGTTTGATATGACCGTTCATGTCCGCCATATCAAAAGGAATTTTCATTTTCATTTGATAAGTTAAGCCCATTGTTCTACTCCAAAATAAATCGTTCTGCTACAGTGTCTCCCAAAAAGAGACCTCTCTTTGTCATTCGGACACGATCACCGTCGATCTGCATGAGACCTTGTTGAACCAAGTCTCTGATGATTTCGCCATAAAGTCCATCAAAGGACCGTCCGAATTTTTCCTCAAATCGTGCCATGGAAACCCCAGATTTCTTGCGGAGTCCTAGAAACATTTCTTCTTCCATCTGCTCCCTTTGACTCAGGAGTTCTTCTGTAACCCGAGCATTTCCTGCCTCTACCGCATTGAGATAGTGGCGGATAGGACCGTGGTTTTTATAACGCACTCCGTCCACATAACCTGAAGCACCCGCACCAATACCATAATACTCAGCATTGTCCCAGTACATGAGATTGTGGCGACTTTCAAAGCCCGGCTTGGAGAAATTTGAAATCTCATAATGCTCAAAGCCAGCTCGCTCCAGTTCTGCGATGATATACTCAAACATCTCTGCTTCTAACTCTTCCTTGGGCAGAGGCAACTTCCCACGTCTCATGCGGTTCATAAAGACCGTATGATTCTCCAAAATCAAGCTATAAAGGCTCATATGAGGAATATCAAGCGAGATAGCCTTAGCTACATTGTCCTTGACCTGATCCATAGTTTGACCAGGTAGAGCATAAATCAAGTCGATGGAGATATTGTCAAAACCAGCCAGTTTGAGGCGGTCGATATTTTCATAAATATCCTTCTCCAAGTGACTACGCCCAATCTTTTTCAGCATTTTGTCATCAAAGGTCTGCACACCTAGAGAGACACGATTGACTGGCGAATGTTTCAAAACCGCAATCTTATCCGCGTCCAAGTCTCCTGGATTGGCCTCAATGGTCAACTCTTCCAAGACAGACAAGTCCAGATTTTTAGTCAAACCATCCAAGAGCACCTCTAATTGCGGAGCTGACAAAGCCGTTGGTGTCCCACCTCCAATGTAGAGGGTTCGCAACTTTTGGATATCATAAGAACGAAACTCTTCTAGCAAATGCTCCAGATAACTATCTACTGGCTGATTTTTAATAAAAACTTTTGAAAAGTCACAATAATAACAAATCTGTGTGCAAAAGGGGATATGCACATAGGCGGACGTTGGTTTTTTCTGCATAGTATTTATTATACCACAAAGACTGGTTGCAGATAAAAATCACCATCTCCAAAAATCAGAGATGGTGATACATTATACTTCAGTAATATCGATGATGATTTCTTCTTGGTCTTCAGCGACGTCTGGAGTTGCTGACTGTTCTTGCCACTGCTCCTTGAGATTGTTAAAGGTTTCCTTTGACACTTCTGTCGCTTGTCGAGCACATGTTTTGGCTTGGTCAAGGACACTATCAAAAGTGATTTCACCAGATTCTACTTGTTCCTTTGTTTTCAGCACAAAGTCCCTTGCCTGTTCCTTCACTTCAGTTAGTTTCTCACAAACCTGCTCTCTAGCATATTCTGGATCTTCTCTCAAATCATCTAGAAAATCCTGAGCTTGACTACAAACTTGCTTACCCTTGTCACTGGTTAAGAACAAGGCAAGAGCTGCACCTGAAACTGTTCCTAAAAGGATTGAGGATAGTTTACCCATAAGATTTCTCCTTTTCTATTTTTTGAAAATTTTACTTGCGAAACGAAGAGCTGACAATCCTGCACCTGTTTTAATGGTCTTTGAACCAGCAGATGAAGCCTTTTTACCTAAAACACGTGCATGTTGGTTGAGATCAGATACTGACTCAGATAAGTCCGCTACAGCTGTAAAAAGTGGATCAATCGTCGCAACTTTGATATTGATATCATCTGCCAACACATTAACCTTAACCAACAATTCATTGGTCTGATGCAAGGTAACGTTCACATCTGAGCTCAACGTTTTGATGGTTTTCTCCGTCTCATCAATCATACGACCTGCTTTTTGAATCGTGATTGTCAGATAGACTAAACAGACAATCAAAGCAATCGCAACAAGAATATATGCAACTTCTAACATTTATTTTTCCTCCTCTGTATGATAGAAAGGGGCTTTCTTTCGATTTTGATAAAGTATGATAAAAATACCGAGTCCGATAAGAACGACTGATAACCATTGGGAAACTCGCAAACCAAAGAACATGAGACTATCGGTCCGCATGCCTTCGATAATCATACGACCAAAGCCATACCAAATCAAGTAGAACGCCGTGATCTGACCGCGTCTGATTCCTTTTAATTTTCGTCTAAAAATCAAAATCAAAGCAAAACCAATCAGATTCCAAACCGACTCATATAAGAAGGTCGGTTGACGGTAGCTCCCCTCGATGTACATCTGGTCACGGATAAAGCCTGGCAAATAATCCAGATTATCTACCGCTGCACCGTAGGCTTCTTGGTTAAAGAAATTCCCCCAGCGGCCTAAACTTTGGGCAACCATGACGCTCGGTGCTGCAATATCTAAGAAATCCCAAGTATTAATCAGCTTTCTATCCGCAAAGATATAAAGGACAATAGCTCCCGCTATCAAACCTCCATAAATGGCCAAACCTCCATTCCAGATGGCGATGATTTCACCTGGATTTTGAAGATAATAATCTAAGCGAAAGAGTACGTAGTATAGTCTAGCACCTAAAATAGCTACCGGAAAAGCAATCAGGATAAAATCCAAAATATCATCTGATAGAATTTTCTTTTTGGGAGCTTCTTTCATGGCAAGATAGACAGCCAAGACCAATCCAGCCACAATACACAAAGCATACCAACGAATGGAAAAAGGACCGATTTCAAATGCAACTGGATTAATCATCTTTCACCTCATTTTTGGAGATGAGATTAGTCAAGCGTTCTTCAAATAAACGCGTCGCATCAAAGCCCATTTCCTTAGCGCGATAGTTCATAGCTGCCGCCTCAATAACAACAGAGATATTGCGTCCTGTTTTTACTGGGATACGGATACGCGGAATCGTTACACCAGAAACTTCTAGTTCTTCGGCATTGTTTCCTAGACGGTCAAAGGTCTTATGGGTATCATAATTTTCCAAGTAAACAGCCAACTGAACTTGTGAAGAATCTTTTACAGCACTTGCTCCGTAGAGACTCATCACGTCAATAATACCCACTCCACGAATCTCAAGTAAATGCTTCAATATTTCAGCGGGCTCTCCCCAAAGAGTCATTTCATCCTTAGCAAAGATATCCACACGGTCATCTGCTACCAAACGGTGTCCGCGTTTCACAAGCTCAAGACCTGTCTCACTCTTACCGATACCACTATCCCCTTGGATCAAGACACCCATGCCATAGATATCCATCAAGACACCATGCACACTCGTACGTTCAGCCAAACGGGAATCAAGGTAGCTAGATAACTCTCCAGATAAACGACTGGTTGATGTTCGACTGGTTAAAATCGCAATCTTACATTCCCTAGCAGCTTTCAACATTTCTTCTGGCACTACCAAACCACGAGCAACGATGACAGCAGGTGTTTCAGGTAGAAACATTTTCTTCAAAACTTGATAACGGTTATGGGCAGGCATAGCGACCAAATAGGACCACTCCTTCATCCCTAACAGTTGAATCCGTTCTGGAGTATAGTAATCAAAATAGCCCGTCATTTCAAGACCTGGTCTCATAATGTCTGCAGTGTTGATTTCCTTTTCAAGTAACTCGCCTTCACCATAGACAATATCTAGTCTGAGCTTTTCAATGACTTCTCTTACTAAAACCGACATAATTTCCTCCTTCAATCGAGTTCTCCCTACTATTATATCAAATTGTGGTTGGAAGTTTCCTTTTTTTGCAGGATTTACAGTATTTATTTGGAAAGAAAAAAGACTAGACAAGTCTAGCCTTTCATTTCAAATTAGAATTTTTTACGTTTACGAGCTGCTTCTGATTTACGTTTACGTTTTACAGAAGGTTTTTCATAGAATTCACGTTTGCGTGTTTCTTGAAGAGTACCAGCTTTAGTAACCGCACGTTTGAAACGACGAAGTGCATCGTCAAGAGATTCATTCTTACGTACTACTGTTTTAGACATTTTTTTCACTCCCTTCAAGTTCAAGATCTATTCCATTTTACACACAAAGTGAATAATTGTCAAGGGAAAACTAAGTTTTTTATTTTTCATAATGACTAATAATATAGTCCACCATCTCCTCCATCTCTACTTCAGATAAAGGTAATTCCCAGTTTGTTGTTTCCATTTTAAGAAAAGCATCACTGACTTTCAGTTCATTATCTGGTTTTCCATCTTTATTATCTGATTCCTCATTTTTTCCAAATATGATACCTATCCTATCATATAAAACATGAAGATTCTTTTCATTATTTGGATCAATATCAAAAGACTGTAAAGAAATTAAGATGTCATTTCCTTTATATGACAAATCAATCCACATATGATTTGATAAATCATATGGTCTTGATAAAGTCCCACCTGATGAGTAATCTTTTTTTCCATATCCTCGACCTGCCCTTACAAATGTATTAGTACCATCTTTCTCCTTTAAAAAAATTAAGTTTCCATCACTATCTCTCTTGCTTAAAAGAAAGTCTTTTATTCTATTTTTCTCTTCTAGCCTAGCGCTCTTATATGCTTCTTTTATTTTTAGAAAATCTTCTTTATTCATGTTATCCTCCTAAAGTTAAGTTGAAGTTTTATATGTCTAAAACCACTCACTCCAAAGAGCAAGTGGTTCTTGTACTTTTTATTTTTCAAGCAAGCTAAGCGCTGCTGCATCCGCAATAATAGTCACATCAGGGTGGTTTTGTAGACTACTTGCTGGGAGGTTCTCAGTTACTGGGCCTGATACTGTTCCAGCAATGGCTTCTGCTTTCGACTCACCGTAAGCAAAGAGGATAATTGACTTGGCATCCAAGATGTTTTTAATTCCCATTGAAATGGCTTGAGTTGGAACGTCTTCAATCTTGTCAAAGAAGCGAGCATTGGCTTCGATTGTGGACTGGTCAAGCTCAACTAAGTGCGTTTGACTGTCAAATGGAGTACCAGGCTCATTAAAGCCGATATGTCCATTGCGACCGATTCCCAAGATTTGCAAATCAACTGGATGGTCAGCCAAAATTTGGTTGTAGCGTTCAACCTCAGCTTCAGCATTGTCCTTAATCCCACGAGGTAAGAAGCTTTCTTTAAATGGTTTTTGGTTGAACAAGTTTTCTTGCATGAAGTAACGGTAAGACTGTGGATTGTCCCCATCAAGCCCTACATACTCATCGAGGTTTACACTGGTTAGATTTGAAAAATCAAGGTCGCTCTCAACGATTTCCTTGTAAAATTCAAGCGGGCTACTTCCTGTCGCAAGTCCTAGAGTCTGAGCACCATTGGCCAATTTTTCCTTCAAAATCTCAAAAGCTACTTTTCCACCTTCGACTTGATTCTCAACTTTTATAACTTTCATTTTATATCCTCCATGTTTCTATATTTATTATATGGTATAGACCAATTTTTGTCAAGTGAAAACGATTTAATTTCCAAAAAAAGAGCGTCCAAACTTGAAACGTGTTATAATGGATAAGATTAGAAGTTAGAAAGAATGATGAAAAAAATGAATACAGCTGATTTTGATTTCCACTTGCCTGAGGAATTGATTGCCCAAACACCACTTGAAAAACGAGATGCCTCCAAACTCCTCATCGTCAACCGAGAGAGGGGAGAATTTCAGGATAAGCACTTCCACTCCATTATTGATATGCTGGAACCTGGTGATGCCCTTGTCATGAACGACACTCGCGTTCTCCCTGCCCGCCTCTATGGTCAAAAGGAAGAGACTGGAGGCCATGTGGAACTTCTCCTACTCAAAAATACTAGTGGTGATGAGTGGGAAGTTCTGGCTAAACCTGCCAAACGCCTCAAGGTTGGCACTCGTGTCAACTTTGGCGATGGTCGCCTCAGCGCTGTCATTACGGAAGAATTGACCCACGGAGGCCGCATTGTCTGCTTCGAATACCAAGGAATTTTCCTAGAAGTCTTGGAAAGTCTGGGAGAAATGCCACTACCACCTTATATCCATGAAAAATTGGATGACCGTGAACGCTATCAAACGGTCTACGCTAAAGAAAGTGGGTCTGCTGCTGCACCGACTGCTGGACTACACTTTACTAAAGAACTGCTAGCAGAAATCCAAGCCAAGGGTGTCCATTTGGTTTATTTAACGCTCCACGTTGGTTTAGGAACCTTTAGACCCGTTTCTGTTGACAATCTGGACGAACACGAAATGCACTCAGAGTTCTACCAACTTTCTGATGAAGCAGCTGCCACCCTTCGCTCAGTCAAGGAAAATGGTGGACGCGTTATCGCTGTTGGAACTACTTCGATCCGCACACTGGAAACCATCGGTTCCAAGTTTGATGGGCAAATCCAAGCAGATTCTGGCTGGACCAATATCTTTATCAAACCTGGTTACGAGTGGAAGGTTGTCGATGCCTTCTCAACCAACTTCCACCTACCCAAGTCAACTCTCGTTATGCTGGTTTCCGCCTTTGCAGGCCGTGACTTAGTCTTAGATGCCTATCACCATGCCATTCAAGAACACTACCGTTTCTTCAGTTTCGGTGATGCCATGTTTATCTATTAAAAATAGCTCCGTCATTTCTTTAGGAAATTTTATTCCTAAGAGATGACAGGGCTATTTCTGTTTAAAGTGTAATTTCTGGGGACTCAGAAGTTAGATGAACCAGTTTGCCTTGAACACCAAAGTAGTCCTTTACCAAGTCCTGTAATTCTTCCATGGCAGCCCGAGCACGTCTTGCCTGTTCAGCATTGATCGCTTCAATTACTAAGACAGCATCCTTTGTCTCTTCTGTCAACATGGTTCTCTGTGCCTCTCTCCAGTTGAGACAGCGACAAACCGCTCCTTCATCATCGTAATAGATCAGCTCTTCTGGAAGTGCAGGAGCATCGTTTTCAGCTCCTAGTGGAAAGAAAGGTTCTCCTCCCTTAGCCTGACCAAGATGAAGATTGCCTACAATCTTGTTCACATCTTCGCCACCACAGGGAACCGCATAAGATAGAGAGACACTATTATAGATGTCTACCAAGGGATTGATGGGATTGAACTCTCTTCCCTGACTGACCCTTTTAAGCAGAGCTTCTATAGAGGAGCGTGCTCCTTTTTTCGTTTTGAACTTGCTGAAAGCCTGACGCCATTCTTGAATGACATCATTCTGAGTAAAATTCTCATCCGAAATGAAATCCTCAGCTCGTTTAGCTCCCTTATCTAGCAAGGTTTTGAAATAGGGATCCTTGCTTTCATCAACTGTATTATCTAATCCCTTTACTACTAAAACGCTAATCTGTGCTTCTGGAAACAAGCTCCAAAATTCATTTTCAACGATAACTTTCATCTTTCACCTCTTATTATAAATAATTTCTTTTCTGGCCTTTTTTGACCATATCCCAATCACTTGTAATATTTTTTCTAACCCGAATTAGTAGGCTCTCCAGTTCCCTGGCCTCTTCCCTAGAAAATCCTTTTAGGGCAGAATTCTCTGAATAGTGATGTTCAGCAAGGATAAAAGGATAAAGTGCCTCTCCTTTTTCAGTGACAAACCACTCTTTATTTTTCCGATTTGTACTGGTTATTCCTTGTTTTATTAACCCCTTTTCTTCCAGTTTTTTTACTGAACGAGCAACTGTCGAACGGTCAACCTTCAGTAAATCCGACAAGGCTTCTTGAATGATTCCTGGATTCTCCTTGATTCGTACTAAATAAAGATATTGCCCACGAGCTAGTTCAATATCACGAAACTCAATATTCGCAATAGAATCTAGGGCACGGGCTATAACTCCGATTTCGCGTAATAACGACATGTTTCCACCTCTCGCATCTATGATGATAGAATAGCACATTTTTATTGCAAATGCAACAAAAAGACACTTTGAAAACAAAGTGTCTTTTTTTATTCTTCATTTTTTGAAAAGAATGTGTTATCACGAAACTTTGGATCCTTCAAACTCTGCACACTGGCATTGATAACTGCTCCGATAATCAAAATCTTTGCGATGAGAATAAACCAGAACATCATCACTACCACGATAATGGAGCTGAAAAATCGGACATCAACTAGATGGTTGACATAGTTATTGAAATAGACAGAAAAGATATTCAAAAGAAAGACAAGTGTCAGCAAAACAAAGATACTGCCAGGAAAAACGTAGCGAATACGAGGGACTCTGACATTTGGAAGGAAATAGTAGAGCATGACCAAGATGGCAAAGAGTAAGGCATAAATCAAAGGGCCTGTAAAGTCCTGTAGATAATCAAAGAAAGGACTGTCTGATTGCCAGTAAGTTTTGAGCAGGTTGAGCAACATACGCCCAAACATACTCAAAAATAAGGCTAGAGCAAAAAGAATTTGCAAGCCAAAGCTGACGAGTAAACTCATCAGTTGATGGGAGATAATTCCTCGGCTCTTAGCCACTCCATAGGCCTTATTAAAAGCTTTTTGGAGGAAATCCATCGATTTCGAGAAGGTCCAAAGGGCAGACAAGACTGCAAAACTCAGCAAACCAGTCGATGGTTGAGTCAGGACTTCTCGGGCAATCTTTGCGACCACATCATAGACCGTATCCGGTACAAATTCCTTGATGGTGAGCAAAAAATTTGAAATCGGAATTTGAAAATAGGGCAAAATATTGACCACTATCATCAGCAAGGGGAAAATTGAAATCAACCAATAGTAGGCAACCGCAACACTGGTCAGTTCACTATCGGAAGTTTGATAGAAATGTAAAAAAGCTTTCAACAAGGGCCGTTCCATCAGCTCTTTCCACCACTTTTTCATGTTGCGATCCTCCTAATACAAGTTGATTTTCTAAACTAATTTCTTCTGACTAATTCCATCATATCATAGGGCAGAGTATTTGCGGCTTCTTTTAGAGAATAATTCTCAAGATTGTTGACATTTTGCCGTAATTTCTTGGCATACTTGGTTGTAATCAACTTCTTCTCTTCGTATTCAAAAATTAACTTACGTTCTAGGTAGTAGCCTCTTAGCATTTCATCGATATTGTTTGGTTTAATACGATTGATAACACGTTCGACAAAGGCACCACTACCGATAATAGCTGTTTCACGCAAGCGAGACTCTTGCATAAAGCTGATCAGACTACTCTTGTAGATTCCTTTTAGGTTTTCCAAACTTTCGATAATCAGCTCCGTATTCTCCAGATAGAGTTCGGATATTTGATCATAATCAATAGCTCGAAGGCGGCGTTGCTCCTTGTCATTCCAACTACGGAAGGTCTGACCAAGAGTCAGCAACTCATGAAGGAGAAAACGTAAGATACGGAGTGATACAAGGAAGTAATAAGTAAGACGAGATGCTACCTTACGATTGATACTCTGCTCCATATTTTTCAGATAGCGCTGGTAAACTTGATAACCACGCTCTCCGATTTTCCCTTCCTCGTAGGCTTGCTCCAAACCATCACTCTCAATACTCAAAATGAGCAGTTTAAGGGCCTCCCAGTCCTCTTGAGCTCTCTTATTTTCCTGACTAAGGATGAGGTTTTCAATCCGACCATGGTAATTGTCAATAGCTGCATACAGAGGAAGTTTGTTCTTGTGATGGTCTAGCTCTTTTTCTAATTCTGTAGCTACATCATTCAAAATCGCTATATGCATCAAGTGATCCTTGCTTTCCTCTTGTTCCTCAGATAAGTGAGGGAGAACCAGCAAACCCGTTAAAAAGCTCAATAGTGTAACGCCTGCTACAAGGAAGAGCAACAAAGGATATTCTTGCTCTAAATGACTTGGTATGAGGAGAATGGTCGCGATAGATACTGTCCCTTTAACACCAGAGAAGGTTAAAAGAAGCATATCTTTCATGTACTTATGAATTTTTTTCTTAAGTCGACGCGTCCTCACAAAGTAAAAACCAGCAATCATGACAAAGCGGATCGCAAAAAGCAAGAAGGTCAGCACGACAACTGAAAGCAGTAAAAGAAGGGGATTGTAGAGAGAATTAGACAGAATTGGCTCCGCAATCAACTCTAACTCCATTCCCAAGAGAACAAAGACAGAGCCGTTTAGCATGAAGCTCACAGTATGCCAGACGGTCTCCGTCACGGTGTCCACCTGAGCCTCAAGGAGCGTAATTTTCTTAAAGCGGCTGGCCTTCAAAATACCTGCAACCACTACTGCGATAATCCCTGAAACATGAAACTCTTCTGCGATAAAAAAGGTCATGAGTGGTAAACTTAGCTCTAGCAATAGTTCACTGGCTATATCTATCGCTCGCACACTCAGTAAAAAGGTATGCAAGAAACGATTGACCATAGCCGTCACAAAACCAACTACAAAGCCACCCAGAATAGAGAGAACCAAGGACTTTCCAGCCTGACCAATAGAAAAAGTTCCTGTTGTCCAAGCAACAAGAGCCATCTGAAAGGCAACCAAACCAGAAGCATCATTTAAAAGGCCTTCTCCTTTTAGGATATTGGAAACCCGTTTGGGAAAACGAAAACGTTCAGAAAGAGATGCAAAGGCAACCAAATCTGTTGGCCCAAGTGCCGCTCCAACTGCTAAACAGGCAGCCAAAGGAAGAGTCATCCAAAGGAAATGAGCCATACCTCCTAAGCTTAAGGTCGAGATAAAAATCACAGGAAAAATCAGAAAGACGACAATCCGCCAGTGCTTCAAAATGGACGTAATATCCGCTTCCTCTGCCTCCCGGAAAAGTAAGGGACCAATAACCATGGCCAGAAACAGCTCTGTATTGAGATGAAAGTCCGCATCGGGAACAAATAAGCCAATCCCAATCCCCAAAAGGATTTGTACTAGGGGGAGGGGTAAAAAAGGCAAAAGTTTATTGGTCGTAGTTGAAACGATTAAGACTAATAAAAATAGAATCAGGTAAATTAGTAGTGTCATCTAGACCCTCCTTAGTCTTTTTTACAACAAAATTCAAACATCTCCTTCTGCTCTTGGATCTTCTGATCAATCTTGGAACAGTCTTTGTGCTCAATTTTTTTCTGACATCGTTCCATTTCAAGAGCCACTAATTTTTTCTTGATTTTAAGCATTTTCTTGCTCATATGTGCTTCGTCGAGCACCCCGACTGCTCGCTCGTGATGCGTTGACTCAACAAAATTTTGGCGCATAGCCTCTAGCTTCTCACGAAGGTATTGTTTATCCATGTCTATATCTTTCTAATTTTTCAATCATAACTAAAAATGGTGGATTGTTAACTTGGTTGAGTGTCCGATAAATGGCAACTGTATACTCTTGTTGGTTCAACTGGCTAACAAAATCCAATACAGCATCCCTCTCAGTATCTCCTCCCTCATGACCATAGTAGATCATGATCGCAATCCGTCCCCCTTTGACAAGCAACTGACAAAGCTTTTCAAGTGCTTCAATGGTAGTCTGAGGTTGTGTGATGACGGATTTGTCAGCAGAAGGTAAATAACCCAGATTAAAAATCCCTGCCTTAGCTTCTGTCACAAATTGGTCCAGTGTCTCATGACCTTGCAAGATTAACTGGGCATTTGTCATTCCAGCCTGATCCAAACGCTCTTGGGTTTTCTCCAAAGCCTGCTCCTGGATATCAAAGGCATAGACTTGCTTGGCTAACTTAGCTAAAAAAAGGGTATCATGGCCATTGCCCATGGTCGCATCCACTACGATATCCTCTTTTGTCACAACTTCCGCCAAAAAATCATGTGCCATCTCAAGTGGTCTTTTCATTTTTAAACTCCTGTTTTACAGCCTTGCATCCTTGCACACTTCCACGACGTCTCATCTCATTCTCTATGCTATTCAAAACTTCCCATTTATTGAGACTCCACATAGGACCAATCAGCATATCTCTAGGCGCATCTCCCGTGATTCGATGGATGACGATATGCTTGGGAATGATTTCCAACTGGTCACAAATGACCTTGACATACTCGTCCTGACTCATCAGTTGCAAGCGTCCCTCATGGTAATCTCGCTGCATCCGTGTATTGGTCATGAGGTGAAGCAAGTGCAGTTTAATTCCTTGAATATCATTATCCGTGACACAGCGACGGACATTTTCAACCATCATTTCATGAGTCTCACCGGGCAAACCATTGATCAAATGGGAAACAATCTCAATCTTGGGATATTTCCTCAAGCGTTTGACTGTTTCCACGTACAATTCATAAGAATGAGCACGGTTAATCAGGTCAGAGGTTGCTTCAAAGGTTGTCTGTAAGCCTAATTCTACCGTCACATGCATGCGTTCCGACAACTCAGCCAAATATTCGATGGTCTCGTCTGGTAAACAGTCCGGACGCGTTCCGATATTGATTCCTACTACACCTGGCTCGTTGATAGCCTGCTCATATCGCTCCCGAATTACCTCTACTTTTTCATGGGTGTTGGTAAAGTTTTGGAAATAAACTAGATACTTTTTAACATCTGGCCATTTGCGGTGCATAAAGTCAATTTCCTTATAAAATTGATCACGGATAGGGGCATCTGGTGCCACAATGGCATCTCCAGAACCAGAAACCGTACAAAAAGTACAGCCCCCATGAGCCACAGTTCCATCACGATTAGGACAGTCAAACCCCGCATCGATAGGAACTTTAAAAGTCTTTTCTCCAAAAAGTTTTCGATAATAATCATTCAAGGTATTGTAAGATTTCATAACTTTCATTATAACAAAAAACACCCACAATCTCAAAAGCTTGACTTTCCTACAAATTCCCTTGTTTCTCATTTCCTTTAGCGTTTTTTTATGATACAATATGGGTATGATTTTAATGAAAATAGCAGCTACTTTATTGTTGGTATTAACCCTCGTGGTCTCCATCATTGTAACAAAACTTTTTAAACTGAAAAAACTAGGATTGAACTTTGCAGATTTAGCTTTTCCACTTTTGGTATTTGAGTATTATCTGATCACTGCTAAAGCCTTTACCCACAACTTTTTACCGCGACTTGGTGTTGCACTTTCACTCTTAGCAATCCTCCTTGTAGTTTTTTTCCTTGTCAAAAAACGAAGTTTTTATTACCCTAAATTTATCAAATTCTTCTGGAGAGCCGGTTTTCTCCTATCCTTAGTCATGTATATCGCTATGATTGTAGAGTTAATGATGCTCACATCCCAATAAATCCCTAGAACAATTGATTCTAGGGATTTTATTTTATAGAAATTTAAGTGTCAGCTAACCCAGACACTTAACAAAGAGTCAGCATTCCTTTTATTTATAAATCTATTTTGTTAAGACCGTTTAAATTTTGCTCGTAGGCGGTCTGCTTGAGGTTTCCCAATAATCTTATCCAATAGGTGAGTGCCAAGACTCATTAAACCATAGAGACCTCCTCCAAGTCCCCCGATGAGGGCTACATAGAGGAAACTCCAGAAACGTCCCGTTGGTTGGAAGAAAAATCCTAAAATCCACTGTAGGAAACCAACCAAGATAAACATGACAAGGGTCAAAATAGTAATCAAGATAGTTCGTTTCAAGATAATCTTACGACGTGCACCTGTTACCCTGCAAATATCTCGGTACATCAAAACATTTGGAATGATAAGTCCGATAGTCGTAGAAATCAAGGGACCGTAGCTGTGGAAAATAGCAATGGTTGGCAATTGAAAGACTAACTTAGCAATAGATCCATAGACAAAATAAAGAACTGCCTTGCGATTGCGGAACATAGCCTGAAGCATAGGAGACAAGACCATATACAAGCCTAGAATAGTAGACTGTAAAACCGCAAAGACAAACAAGCCCATGGCCAGACTATCTGGCTTGCCATAAAAAACTGTATAGAGAGGCTCCCCCACCATGACGACTCCAACCGTTGCTGGTAAAAGAAACATAAAGAGCATGGTCATACTATCTTGAACTAGACGAGCAGCAGCTCTCAAATCACCTTTTACATAATTTTCCGTCAAAAGTGGCAAACCAACACTTCCAATCGAGACACCGACAGAAATCAAAATCATAGTAATTTTATTAGGGTTGGCTGAGAAATAAGAAAACATGACAACCAAGTCTTCATTGCTGTAGTTGGTAAACCACTTCATACTATTGATAAAGGTCATCTGGTCTAAAATCTGGAAGAGCTGGATGGCTGATCCTGTCAGGATAAAGGGAATGGCTTCCTTGATTGTATCAACCAGGAGTCGCTTACTATTGATCTTATCCCGTGTTTCAAAGACTTTTTGAAGTAAACCTTCTTTGGCAAGGAAATAAATCAAAACTGCAAAACTAGCCACCATTCCCACAAAAGCTGCAAAGGTAGACTGAGTAACCGCTGATAAGTAATCCCCTGATCCGATTTTCATGATGATGAAAGTAGCCAGCAACATCCAGATAACACGGATCACCTGCTCGGCGATTTGGCTCATAGCATAGGGTTTCAGGTTATTCATCCCTTGGAAGAAGCCCCGAATGACACTCATAGATGGGAAAATCAAGACCGCCCAAGCCAAACTCTGCATGATAGGAATCAGGTCTTTCCCCACACCTGACAAGTCTGCTAACCAGGGAGAAAAGATATACAAGACCAAGGCAAAGACTAAGCCCAAGCCCGTCATAAAGCTTAGGAAACTCCGAATCAAGGCAAAGCTATGCTCTTCTTCTTGCATGGTATTGTACTTAGCCACTTGTTTGGCGACCGCAACAGGTATACCCGCTGTCGAAATCAGCAAGAACCAGGCGTAAATATTGTAGCCCATGGTAAAGAGTCCATTTGCCTTGGCAGCATAGGTCCCCATCCAGATATACCAGGGAATAATGTAGATAGCCCCAAGGAGGCGACTAATAAAGTTGCTAGCTGTTAGCCAAGCAGTCCCTCGCAACATCTGGGCTTGCTGGTGATTGTTTTCGTTAGACATAGCTTCCTCATTCAATTTTGATAACTAGGAAAAGTTCCTTATCTTCCATTATAAACTTTTCCTTGTTACTTGTAAAATTCAGACTTGAAGTTTATAATAGAAAGTATGATAAAGATTGAAACCGTATTAAATATTTTAAAGAAAGATGGCCTTTTTCGCGAGATTATTGACCAAGGTTATTACCACTACAACTACAGTGAAGTTGTTTTTGATAGCATCAGTTATGACAGCAGAAAAGTAAAAGAAGGCACTCTTTTTTTTGCAAAAGGCGCTGCTTTTAAAAAAGAATACCTCCTATCCGCTATAACTCAAGGCTTAGCTTGGTATGTCGCAGAAAAGGACTACGAAGTCGGTATTCCTGTTATTGTCGTGAGCGATATTAAGAAAGCCATGAGTTTGATTGCTATGGAGTTTTATGGTAATCCACAAGAGAAACTCAAAATTCTCGCCTTCACTGGAACCAAGGGCAAGACAACAGCGGCCTATTTTGCCTATAACATCTTGGCTCAACACCATCGCCCAGCTATGCTGTCTACCATGAATACAACCTTAGATGGTAAGACCTTCTTTAAGTCTGCCCTCACAACTCCTGAGAGCATTGATCTCTTTGATATGATGGCTCAGGCTGTTAAGAATGGTAGAACCCATCTCATCATGGAAGTCTCTAGTCAAGCCTATCTGGTCAAACGCGTCTATGGTCTGACTTTTGATGTAGGAGTGTTCCTCAATATCAGCCCTGATCATATCGGTCCGATTGAGCATCCTAGCTTTGAAGATTACTTCTACCACAAACGTCTCTTGATGGAAAATAGCCGAGCAGTTATCATTAACAGCGACATGGACCACTTTTCTGTATTGAAAGAACAAGTGGAACACCAAGAACATGATTTCTATGGTAGCCAGTCAAGTAACCAAATCGAGAACTCCAAAGCCTTTAGCTTTTCAGCTACTGGTAAACTCGCTGGTGATTATGATATTCAACTCATCGGCCACTTTAACCAAGAAAATGCAGTTGCTGCAGGACTTGCCTGTCTTCGTCTAGGTGCCAGTCTGGAGGATATCAAAAAAGGAATCGCTGCAACCCGCGTCCCAGGACGTATGGAAGTCCTCACACAGAAAAATGGTGCCAAGGTCTTCATCGACTACGCCCACAATGGCGATAGTCTGAAAAAACTGATTTCTGTTGTTGAAACCCATCAAACTGGAAAGATTGCCCTGGTTCTCGGTTCGACTGGAAACAAGGGCGAAAGCCGTCGTAAGGACTTTGGTCTTCTCCTCGATCAACATCCTGAGATTCAAGTCTTTCTAACTGCGGATGACCCCAACTATGAAGATCCAATGGCCATTGCTGAAGAAATCAGTAGCTATATCAGTCATCCTGTTGAAAAGATTGCCGATCGTGAACAAGCCATCAAGACAGCTATGGCCATCACAAATCAAGAACTTGATGCTGTAATTATTGCAGGCAAGGGAGCTGATTGTTACCAAATCGTCCAAGGAAAGAAAGAAGACTATCCTGGAGACGCAGCTATCGCAGAACGTTATCTATAAAAAAAAATCAAGGGAAACATTCCCTTGATTTTTTTAGTCTTCTTTCTTAAATGAATTTTTAAGACCTTCAACGGCACCTTCTACAGCACCTTTAGCTTCTTCAACAACTTCTTTTGCTTTCGCAACTGTTTTTTCTACAGTACCTTCTGCTTCTGTCTTGCTATCGCCAGTAACTTTACCAAATCCTTCTTTGATAGCACCAGTTGCTTGATCCAATTTATTTTCAAGTGACATAGCTCTGTCTCCTTTGCTTTTAATACGATAAACGTTATCGCTTACATTCAGTTTATGCTTATTCTTTAGTAAAGTCAAACAATCTGCTCAAAAGCAAACAATTAAGACAAATAGAAAGACAATCTCTCCTTGTCAAAATCAACAGCCAACTCATACTTTCCAGCTTCATTTTGCACAATATAGCCTAGAACGACTAAACTGTCCACAAAGATATCACGGCGTTTCTGCATCAGCTGGTCCTTTTTGAGAAACTTCAGTAAAAAAGTCGTCATATACTTGAGGGCGTACTCAGGATTGACATCTCCCAAAATGGCATAGAGTTCCTGCTGTTTTTGTGTCAAAGGATATTGATTCTTAACCTTGTAGAAATAGTTGGATAGGGTCATCTTTTCTCTTGCAAAGTCCGTACGTTCGACTAAAATGGTGGCATTGGTTTGATTGCGCAATTCTGTTTCAAAAGTCTTCTCCAGCAAGGCTTGATAAACTGGACTATCCTCTCTGACAAAAATTTCTTGGTCAAATGTTAGGTCATCAATTGATTCTAGAAAAGGGAGGTTGAGTGAATAGCGTTTGTTTTCCCTTAGGATCAAGCCCGCCTTTATATACTCTTCCATGAGTTTATCAACTGCCACATCTGGAAACTGAGCCTTGATTTCTCGGAGAATCACATCGTCATGCTGGTCCAGATAGTCAACCAAATCTATAAAAAATGGCTGTCGAGTCAAACGAGATGGATTAAAAATCTGAATCATGAAGATTCCTTTCTTTACATTCTAAAAGAGGGGATGCTGCTAACTGACTGGGGTTGGTCCCTGGTTGATTCAGAGGAACAGGAAGTTCGAGTTTCCTGTAATAGTCCCTCCAAAAATCACTAATCTCCTGCTTCCCATCCCCAAATTGCATCGGAATCGTCTCAAAAACAGGAAGAATTTCCGCGATATACTGGGAGCAGTAAAAGCCATTCCCATCTGGATAAAACGAGCTATTATAAGGAGCTCCTAGATGCTTGCAAGCCTTCTCCTTCACCAAGTCAGCTTCCAGCTCTGGATAGACATAAAGGTCGTAGAGATGAGTCGGTTCAAAAAAATCAGCTGGTTCTTGACAGATAATACCCGCCTTTCCACTAGCATGGTAGATCAAACCGTCCAAAAAGATGGCTACATGACTATAGTTCCCAGTAGAAGCCTGGATGGCCTGCCCCATATCTGAAAGATCTTTCACAAAAATCAAATCGCCATTTTCTAACATCTTTCTCTCCTAGAAAAAAAGGAGCCGAGACTCCTTTAGCTATATGGAAACAAGTGTTTCCACGTTTCAATTATCACTCAGGAACTTACCCATTAAAGCTTTCAGTCAACTGAGGCACCACTTGTTTCTTACGTGAAACGGCACCTGGAAGGAAAGCGTGGTTGTTTTCAAGTCTGAAGTTGAAGGCAACTTCAACCTTGTCCAGGTTTGATCCAAGAGCCAAAATTTCTGAGTTTGAGTTGACGATGTCTGTAATCATCAAGACAAAGTCAGAGTAGCCGTTTGCTACATTAGCCGCTTGCATTGCTGCTTCGATTTCTGCTTGGCGTTCCAAGACTTCAGCAATATCAACTGTATTGACTTGGGCAACACGAACCTTATTTCCATTGAGTTCAAAGGTCTTAGCATCGATGTCAATCAATTCTTCAGCAGATTTGCTAGCCAAGTTTGTACCAGCTTTCAACATAGCAAGACCGTACTCTTCCAAGTTCACACCAGCCAAGTCAGCCAATTCAGGAGCAATGACTTTATCAGATGGGTGAGTTGTTGGTGATTTCAAAAGAAGAGTATCTGAAATCAAACCTGAAAGCATCAAACCTGCGATTTCTTTAGGAACAGCTACACCGTGTTCTTTGAACATACGGTATACGATAGAAGATGCTGATCCAACTGGTTCCAAGCGCATGTAAAGCGGGCTTGCAGTTTCAAAATTAGCCACACGGTGGTGGTCCACAACTCCGTAAACTTCTACTTCAGCGATATCTGACACTGATTGTTGGAATTCATTGTGGTCAGTCAAGATGACTTGTTCTGCACCTTCTGCTTTAGCTGATGTGATAACACGCGGTGCTTTCACACCAAAATAGTTCAAAACGAAGGCTGTTTCTTCGTTTGGAGTACCGAGAGCAACTGCTTCTGTGTCCAATCCATAAGCTTCTTTTGCAAGGTAAGCAAAGGCTACAGATGACCCGATGGCATCTGAGTCTGGATTTTGGTGACCAAATACTAGAATCTTAGACATGATAATACCTCATTTAATTTATTCATCTTATTGTAGCACTTTTTTCCTCTTTTGACAAAAGTAAGAGGAGCCAAAAGACTCCTCATTAGATATCAATATGGTTGACTAGATTTTTCTCTTGATTTTCAGATAAAAATCGTTCTTTCTGTGGTCTCTTCTTACGTTTGAGGAGAGCTTCTGCAGACATGGCTTCCTCCTTGCTCGCAAAACCCTCTACATAGAGGAGTTTGACTGGCAAGCGAGCTCGGGTATACTTGGCTCCCTTACCACTATTATGAACAGCAAGGCGCCTCTTCACATCCGTTGTATAGCCCGTATAGTAAGAACCGTCACGGCACTCAACCACATACATATAGGCCTTATGATCCATAGTAAATCTCTTGAATTTCTGGCGTATAAGAACCATCATCATTGTGAACAATGAGTGGTGGCAGGACCTTGAAGCCACTTGTCGATCCATCCTTGATAGCTTCGATTAAGAGCATATTGGCCTCCTTCTCTCGTTTAGGATAGACAAATTGCAGGCGCTTAGGTGCCAAATTGTGGCGTTGAAGCATGTCTAAGATATCCAAGAGCCGATCTGGACGATGAACCATGGCCAAACGCCCATTTGATTTGAGAATACTCTGAGCGCTTCGACAAATTTCTTCAAGATTGGTCGTAATTTCGTGTCTGGCCAAAAGGTAGTGTTCACTCTCGTTGAGATTAGAATGCGGATCCACCTTGAAATAAGGCGGATTACACAAAATCATATCTACCTTACTTCCCTGAATGTGGGCAGGCATATTTTTCAAATCATCGCAGATGACTCGCATCTGCTCTTCCAAGCCATTCAACTGAACCGAACGCTCTGCCATATCTGCCAAACGCTCCTGAATCTCTACAGATATTATCCGCGCCTGAGTACGTGAACTAGCAAAAAGTCCCACTGCACCATTTCCAGCACAAAAGTCCACAATTAAGCCCCGTTTAGGGAAGCGAGGAAAGCGTGATAAGAGAACACTATCTACCGAATAGCTAAACACCTCTTTATTTTGAATGATTTTGATATCTGTCGAAAAGAGCTGATTGATGCGCTCTCCTGATTTTAATAATTGTTCTTCCATATATTGATTTTAAAAATACGAAATCTAATAGACTAGTTTTTCTCTCTCAGATTGTTGAGGGCTTCCTTTGTCCAGATTGGCATCATTCGCCCAAGTGGTGCAAAACCGTACTTGATACGATCATTTGAAAAACGTCTCCGTCTTGGTAGTTGGTGTTTTTCTTCCTCCAGAGTGCGAATAGATAGACTGGCTTTACCTGAAAATTCGTCTAAATCAACAACCTGAACTTGCACTTCTTCACCAATTTTCAAAACATCATAGATATTTTCGATAAATCCTGTTCGAATCTCTGAAATATGGATCAACCCAATCACCCCTGTCTCTAACTCAACAAAGGCACCATAGGGCTGAATTCCTGTAATACGCCCAGTTAGCTTATCACCAATTTTCATTCTAGTCCTCAATTTCAATCGTTTCAATTACTACATCTTCAACTGGTTTGTCCATAGCGCCTGTCTCAACAGCTGCAATGGCATCCAAGACAGCAAAAGATTCTGCATCGACCAATTGCCCAAAAACAGTGTGACGACGGTCAAGGTGAGGAGTTCCACCTTGTTCTGCATAAATCTCAGCGATTGGCTCAGGCCAGCCACCACGCGCAAGCTCTTTCTTAGAGTATGGCAAGTGTTGGTTTTGCACGATAAAGAACTGGCTGCCATTGGTATTTGGCCCAGCATTGGCCATAGAAAGAGCCCCGCGAACATTATAGAGTTCTTCAGAAAATTCATCTTCAAAAGAATCTCCATAGATAGATTCTCCACCCATACCAGTACCAGTTGGGTCTCCACCTTGGATCATAAAGTCCTTGATAATGCGGTGGAAAATCACACCATCATAGTAACCGTCTTTTGAAAGAGCAACAAAGTTAGCTACTGTTTTGGGAGCATGTTCAGGGAAGAGCTTGATACGCATTTCTCCGTGATTTGTCTTAATGGTCGCCAGCGGACCTTCTACTGTTTCAATTTCTACTTGTGGGAAATGCAATTCTTTTTCTACCATACCAAATCCTTCTAAGGCATAAAAAATGCCATCTTCTTCTACTGTTTTTGTAATATAATCTGCTTTTTCTTTGATATTTTCGTGGGAAACTCCCATAGCAATACTGATTCCAGCATAATCAAAGAGTTCTAAGTCGTTAAGACCATCTCCAAAGACCATGACATTCTCTGGTTTCAAGCCTAGATGTTCCACAACCTTGGCTACACCAGTTGCTTTGGATCCTGAAATCGGCACGATATCAGATGAATGTTCATGCCAACGCACCATGCGAAGTTTATCTGATAAGGACTCTGGTAAGTGCAAGCTATCTCCTTTATCTTCAAAGGTCCACATCTGATAAATATCTACTTTTTCATGGAAGTCAGGATCAACATCCAAGTTTGGATAAATCGGATCAATAGCCTCACTGATCAGTTCTGTTCGAGTGGAAAGTTTGGCAGCATGACTACCAACCAAGCCGTACTCAATCCCTTCTCGCTTGGTCCAAGAAATGTACTCTTCTACATCTGACTTCTCAATCTGATTTTGATAAACGACATTTCCTTTTTTATCTTCTATATAGGCACCATTCAAGGTTACAAAAAAGTAAGGCTTGAGATCACGAATCTCTGGTACGACACCGAAAATCCCTCGTCCAGAGGCGATTCCTGTTAAAATTCCTTTTTCTCGTAACTGCTTAAAAACCGTGGGAATCGTAGCTGGAATAAAACCTGTCTTTGACGCACGCAAGGTATCATCGATATCAAAAAAGACAATCTTAATCTTCTTTGCCTTGTATTTTAATTTCGCATCCATCTCTCTACCTCTTTCAATCTAACTCTTTCCATTATACCATAAAGTAGAGAAATCCCATATCTCCAAAAAATTTGCGATCTCTTATTCTAATTCCTTGGATAAGTACAAAACTAAATCATCATTATTTTGAATAGTGGTATTCATTTCCAACGGTTGGTTTCGATACCAAACTCCCGAACCATATGGAATATAGCCTCGTTTCATGTACAATCTCTGAGCCGGTCCATACCCTGAATGGAGGCCAACACCAAGGGTTACCTTATCCGATATGTGCTTAACTCGTTTTTCTGCTTCTTCCAGCAAGAGATTTCCAATACCTTGATTTTGAAAGGGCTCAAAGACATTGAAATCTGAAAGTTCTGGAGACATTCCAGCAAAGGGACCATGCTTGGCAATTGGTAAAATAGTGATGTACCCCGCTACTACACCCTCAAAATCAGCAACTAAAGCTTCCCTCTCTCCACTCTCCTGTTCCTTAAAGTATAGAGTTAAAATTTCCTCTCTACTTGGCCAACCTTGGCTGATAAATCCTTGAGATAGATTTTTAATGTCAGATTCTTGCATTTTTCTAATTGAACATGTCGTCTTCATAAGATGCTCCTTTAAAGCTTTCTCCTACCATTATAGCACGATAATAAAAATTAAAAGAAAAAACCTAGTAAGAAAGAAAATCTTACTAGGTCAAAAAGTAGACGTTTCGAACGGAGCCCTGTAAAAGTCTGAAAAAAGAGGTCCGGTGGACCTGAAAAAAAGACCCACCCGGGTCTTAATTCGCTTTCTTATTTTCCAGCTCATGAAAAAGAGGTCCACTGGACCTCAACTCGCTCTCTCATTTCCATGCTCGTGAAAAAAAGACCCGTAAGGGTCTTTTCTTTAATCTTCGTTTACGAAAGGCATCAAAGCCATTACGCGAGCGCGTTTGATAGCTGTTGTTACTTTACGTTGGTTTTTAGCTGAAGTTCCTGTTACACGACGTGGAAGGATTTTCCCACGTTCTGAAACGAAACGGCTAAGAAGCTCAGTATCTTTGTAATCAACATATTCAATTTTGTTTGCTGCGATGTAATCAACTTTTTTACGGCGTTTGAATCCGCCACGACGTTGTTGAGCCATGTTTTTTCTCCTTTATAGTTTTAATTGTCCATTAGAATGGTAAATCATCATCTGAAATATCCAATGGATTGGTTGCTCCAAATGGATTTTCATCACGTGAAAAGTCAGGTACTGATTGTGTAGGTGCTGTATAACTAGCAGTTGGTGCAGAATAAGCTCCACCTGTATGTCCTTCACGCACGCTACGGCTTTCCAACATTTGGAAATTATCAGCCACGACTTCTGTTACGTAGACACGTTGTCCTTGCTGGTTATCGTAACTACGAGTCTGGATACGACCTGTGATCCCGATAAGAGAGCCTTTTTTAGCCCAGTTAGCAAGATTTTCAGCCTGTTGGCGCCACATAACGACATTGATGAAATCAGCCTCACGTTCGCCATTTTGACTCTTGAATGTACGGTTTACTGCAAGAGTAAAAGTCGCAACTGCTACATTTGATGGGGTATAACGCAACTCAGCGTCACGTGTCATACGCCCTACAAGTACAACATTGTTAATCATAGTTTACCTTCTTACGCGTCAAGTTTGACGATCATGTGACGAAGAATGTCAGCGTTGATTTTTGAAAGACGGTCAAACTCTTTAAGAGCTGCGTCATCGTTTGCTTCAACGTTAACGATGTGGTAAAGTCCTTCACGGAAATCTTGGATTTCGTATGCAAGACGACGTTTTTCCCATGATTTTGATTCAACAACAGTTGCACCGTTGTCAGTCAAGATAGAGTCAAAACGTGCTACCAAAGCGTTTTTCGCTTCTTCTTCAATGTTTGGACGAATGATATAAAGAATTTCGTATTTAGCCATTGATATGTTCCTCCTTTTGGTCTAATGACCCCTAGTCTTTGCAAGGGGTAAGTGAGGTTTGCTCACAATTAACTATTATACTAGAAAAGCTAGTAGATGGCAAGAGAAAAAAGATAAAAGTGAAAAATAACTCTATTGCTTAGAAATAACATTCTCTTTTAGTTCCAAAGATCCGGCCATCTCTTTCAAAATGAAAAATAGCAAAAAGCTGGCTAGTACTAAAATGAGCCCTAAGTAAAGGAAGGCTACTACAAATCCTAGATAGTCAATCAACCAGCCCGTCAGAGGAAAAATGACGATCATACTCAGGCTGAACATCATAGAGTAGACACTTAGCATGGTTGCCCGAACCTCACTTGGGAGTCGCTTTTGTAAATCGTTGTCAAAAATCGGTTGAAAGAGAGCATATAAGGCGTTACTAATCAAATAAACCAAAATATAAATCAGTGGCGTACCAAAGTAGGACAGCAAATAAGTTCCTCCCGTCAAGAGGACAAGAATTGGAAAAAGTTTTAAGGCTGAATACCTCTTTCCAATCTTACTTGCTAGATAAACTGCCCAGATATTCAAAGCACTGCCCATCAGCATGACCATCGAAATCTGCCATCCTTCTAGGTCAGGCAGTTGATTTTGATAGTAAAAATAAAACATACACATCAGTGTTCCGATGATTTGGGACAGAATCATCCAACCAAAAAGACTGGGATTTCTCTGCAACTCCTCTTTGACAGTCAACATAATCTTTTTCATCGTTAAACGCTCAGATTTTTGCGCTTTAACACTAGGTTCTTTTAACATCCATGTTAGGAAAAGAACGATAATAGAAGTAGCAATCATGATATAGTAGGTCAAGTGTAATTGACCATGGACAATAAATCCTGCTAAAACCGTCCCTAAAGACCGAGTTCCTTCTGCGACTCCTAACATAAAACTTGAGATAGATAAGTAGCGCTCTTTTAATCCAGCTTCCACAGCCGAATCATAAACCATGGCTGCACTCGTCCCCGAATCAAAATTATAAGACAAGGCACTCACCACCATAGCAAGTGCATAAATCCAAAAATTACCTTGTCCTAGTAACATGAGAATAGACGACGCAATCCCAGCTATTCGACTTAAATACAGATTGGTTTTATAGGAATAGCGGTCAGCTAACATTCCAGAGGGAATTTCACAAATGACACTGGTGGCATGAAAAATACTTTCCAATAAGCCAATCTGCCAAAGTGACATCCCATTTTGACTGAGAAATAAAATCCAAAAGCTAGTAATGCCCAAAAAGGCAAAAAATTCCACACCAGCCATGAGACCGATATTCTTCCGGTAATTTCGTTTAAACATAGTTTCTCCTTTAACAAGTGTATTTGTATCTTTGTGTTTGTCACTTGTTAAGCTGTGCTTTACATGTTCCTCACCTCTTCCTTCAAGTATTATGGTGTTTTGAAAAAACGCCTATTACGGCGTTTTAGTTTTTTTTATGGTTTAATACGGTGCAACATACGTGGGAATGGAATAGCTTCACGGATGTGTTTTGTTCCTGCTGCAAAGGTTACCATACGTTCGATACCGATACCAAATCCACCGTGTGGAACTGTACCGTATTTACGAAGGTCAAGGTAGAATTCATACTCTGTACGATCCATGCCAAGTTCATCCATCTTAGCAACAAGGGCATCGTAGTCTTCCTCACGCATAGATCCACCGATGATTTCTCCATATCCTTCTGGTGCAAGCAAGTCTGCACAAAGCACGCGCTCTGGATTTCCAGGAACTGGTTTCATGTAGAAGGCCTTGATAGCTGCTGGGTAGTTCATGACAAAGGTTGGTACACCAAAGTGGTTTGAAATCCAGGTTTCATGTGGTGAACCAAAGTCATCTCCATGTTCCAAATGCTCGTAGTCAGCATCTTCATCATTTTCATGTTCTTGCAAGAGGTCAATGGCTTGATCGTAAGTGATGCGTTTAAATGGCTCTGAAATGTAGCGCTTCAAGAGCTCTGTATCACGTTCCAAGGTTTCCAAGGCTTGAGGCGCACGATCTAGAACACCTTGAAGAAGAGCTTTTACATAAGCTTCTTGCAAGTCAAGTGACTCATCGTGTGTCAAGTAAGAGTACTCTGCGTCCATCATCCAGAACTCAGTCAAGTGACGGCGCGTTTTTGATTTTTCAGCACGGAATACTGGACCAAAGTCAAAGACACGACCAAGAGCCATAGCACCTGCTTCTAGGTAAAGCTGACCTGATTGGCTCAAGTAGGCTGGTGTTCCAAAGTAGTCTGTTTCAAAGAGTTCAGTTGAATCTTCTGCCGCATTTCCTGAAAGAATAGGGCTATCAAATTTCATGAAGCCGTTCTTGTCGAAAAACTCATAAGTTGCATAGATAATAGCGTTACGGATTTGCATAACCGCTACTTGCTTACGAGAGCGGAGCCACAAGTGACGGTTGTCCATCAAAAAGTCTGTTCCGTGTTCTTTTGGTGTGATTGGGTAGTCTTGAGATTCACCGATCACTTCGATGTCTGTAATATCCAACTCATAGCCAAACTTAGAACGTTCGTCTTCTTTGACAATCCCTGTCACATAAACAGACGTTTCTTGGCTCAAGCGTTTAATCGTATCAAACTTCTCTAGCCCCACTTCCTCACCGAACTTCTCAATAAAGTTTGGTTTGAAGGCTACACCTTGGAAGAAGGCTGTTCCATCACGCAATTGCAAGAAGGCAATTTTTCCTTTTCCTGATTTGTTGGCAACCCAAGCTCCGATGGTCACTTCTTGACCAACGTAGTCTTTTACATCGATAATTGTTACACGTTTTGTCATAATCTATCTTCCTTTTTTCGTTTAACTTGTCCGAAGACATCATTACCCACTATTTTACCATAAATAGACTGCGATAGCTAGGTTCTACTAGAGAAAAATCGCGAGATTTTCGTTACAAAAAATCTTCGCTAAAAAGGCGAAGATTCTAAGTTTTATTTTTCCATAAACTGGTGCAAACGACGAATAGCTTCTTTTAATGTATCCAAGTCTGTGGCATAGCTGAGACGAACATTTTCTGGTGCTCCAAATCCAGCTCCTGTAATCAAGGCCAGTCCGACTTCTTCGAGAATAGCCGTTGTAAACTCTGTCACATCGGTATAACCCTTCATCTCCATCGCTTTTTTAACATTTGGGAAGAGATAGAAGGCTCCTTGGGGCTTGACAACTTCAAAACCTGGTACTTGGCACAAGAGAGGATAAATAGTGTTCAAACGTTCTTCGAAAGCCTGACGCATGGTTTCAACAGAGTCTTGCGGTCCAGTTAGGGCTTCAATAGTTGCATATTGCGATACGGCAGTCAGATTGGAAGTTGTTTGTCCTGTTAGTTTGCTCATAGCAGCGATAATTTCAGGATTTCCCACCGCATAACCTACCCGCCAACCAGTCATGGCATAGGCCTTAGATACACCGTTAATCACGATGGTTTGCTTGCGAATGGCTTCTGACAGACTAGAAATTGGAACAAACTCATTCCCGTTATAAACCAAACGACCATAAATATCATCTGCTAGGATAAGGACATCATGCGCAACAGCCCAATTTCCGATAGCCATGAGTTCCTCACGAGAGTAAATCATACCAGTCGGATTCGATGGCGAATTGAGAACCAAGACCTTGGTCTTATCTGTTCGGGCTGCTTCTAGCTGCTCTACTGTTACTTTAAAGTGATTGTCTTCCTTGGCCTGGACAAAGACTGGCACTCCTTCTGCCATCTTGACTTGATCCCCATAGCTGACCCAGTAAGGTGTAGGGATGATGACCTCATCACCTGGATTGACCACAGCCATAAAGAAGGTGTAGAGAGAGAACTTAGCACCAGTGGCAAAGGTAACCTCGTTGGCTGCTACGGAATACCCATAGTGGCGTTCAAAATAGGTATTAACAGCCGCTTTTAACTCTGGTAGGCCTGAAGCAACTGTATAAAAGGAAGCTCGTCCATCTCGAATCGCTTCTACCGCTGCATCCTGAATGTTTTCAGGAGTATGAAAATCAGGCTGTCCCAAGGTTAAGAAAAGAACATCTTTTCCCTGAGCTTTTAATGCTTTAGCTCTTGCATCACTGGCTAGAGTGACACTTTCTTCCATTTCTAGTACACGTTTGGATAGTTTCATATGCCCTCCTTATTGGATCACTGCTCCTGTTTCAAAGTCAACCAGATAGTACTGGTTTCCTGACTTGACTTCCCAAATTGGCTTGTCCTGATAGCGACCAAAGGTGACTTTGTCAATGTCGCTAGCTCCTTTTTCTCTCGAAATCGTCGCTGCCTTGTCTTGAGAAATCCCCTTATCAAGCTGATAAACATAAATCTTGTGGTCATTCTTTTCAATCAGTACGGCAATGGCCTCTTGCTTTTTATTATGTCCCAGAAGGCTGTAATAAGCTTCCGAACCATTAAAAAAATCAACCTGATCTGCCTTTTCCAATTCTGCATACTGCTTAGCCAGTTTTTCTCCCTCAACCCTAGCATCTTGATAGGGTTTCATACTGAGAGATATTAGGTAAAGGAAGGAGCTAGTCATGACTAGCAATACCAGAGAAATGCCGATTCCATACTGTATAAGTAGCTTGTTTTTTGCGTTTTTCTGTCTTAGTTTCACTCGTCTATTTTACCATCTCTCCTCCTTTATTACAAGTGAAGACAGGAACATTCCGAGATTATTTTCCCCTTGAAATTAAATACAATATCTGCCTGTCTATCAAATACTGTTTTCTCAGAACTAAGTTTTCCACCCCTAACAAGTAAACTTAGCTGAGCAAAATTATTGCTAATTAGTATTATTTGTTGTAACATAAATGGTGACAAAAGAGTTCGCTCTTTAAATTTTAAACTAAAGGAGACATATCATGTCTAAAAAAGTACTATTTATCGTCGGTTCACTACGCCAAGGTTCTTTCAACCACCAAATGGCCCTCGAAGCTGAGAAAGCACTTGCTGGAAAAGCGGAAGTTAGCTATCTTGACTACTCTGCTGTTCCTCTCTTTAGCCAAGACCTTGAAATTCCAACTCATCCAGCTGTAACCGCTGCTCGCGAGGCTGTCCTTGCTGCGGATGCTATCTGGATTTTCTCTCCAGTCTACAACTTCTCTATCCCTGGAACAGTGAAGAACTTGCTTGACTGGCTCTCCCGCGCCCTTGACTTGACAGATACACGTAGTGCTTCTGCCCTTCAAGACAAGTTTGTTACTGTCTCATCTGTAGCCAATGCAGGTCACGAGCAACTCTTTGCGATTTACAAAGACCTCTTGCCATTTATCCGTACACAAGTCGTTGGTGACTTTACTGCCGCTCGTGTCAATGACTCTGCTTGGGCAGACGGAAAATTGGTGCTAGACAAAGCAGCTGACTCATCACTTGCAAAACAAGCTGACGACCTTCTTGCAGCCATCAACTAATCAAGCAAAAACCAGCTCATTCGAGCTGGTTTTATGCTTGTTTCACAAAGACGAGTTCTAAATCACCTGATAAATCAGGTCGGTAGTCAAAGCCTGCGAAGCGGAGCTTGCGAGCTTGTTCGACTGTTTGGACTTGCCCTTCTATCAGGGCTGTCAAAAAGGCCCCACGCGCTTTCTTTGAAATAGTTGAGTGTATTTTCAACTGACCACCCTTGTCCTCCATAAATTTGAAGGTCACCATCTTTTCTCTGATTTCCTTAGAAAATACTGTTTCAAACTCTGATGACAAGAGAGAAAATATCAAGTCCTCATCCTCTAGCGCCTCATTGTAGGCTGACTTCCAATGACTCTTTAAAGTCTTACCAGTGACTTTTAACTTCATCAAGAAGTCCAAACGGTGAGGAGCCATTGGAGATAGGGCTGGAACTACTCCATACAAAGCTGATGTAATTAAAACATGATCTTCAAGATAGGTTTGTTCAGCCTCGGTTAACCCATCTCGTTTGATGTAGCGATACATGAGACCATCAAAGAGTTTCAGGGCTGGATAATGTTTAGCCCTGTGATCTTTTAGAGCTTGAATGTGAACGTACTCTTCTTCTGCTTTCTCGGCAGATACCTTATAAAAAGTCTCTAATTCACTAGCTGAGTAGTGCGCTAGTGAATCAAGAACTGCCTGACTTTCTTCCCTCAAGGGAAGCGCTTCAATACAAGGAAGATTTGTGTTCATTTCTTTTGCTGTTGGGATTAAAATTTTCATATTGTTAGTGTAGCATATTTTTCAACCACGACCAAGAATTTCATCTGAAAAACCTCGGTTCATACCGAGATTTCTTTTACTTGACCTTAAAGGTCTTGAGATAGTTATCTTTTCCAACTTGACCTTCGAAAGATTGCCCATTTTCAAGGTAAGGTAGGTCGTCTGACACTGCAGCCTTGACCTTATATATCTTGCCATCAACTTTAAAGAAGTAGACGGTATCCCCCTTGATGACAGCTGATTTCAGGTCTGAAACCACTCCCTTGATACTTTCTACCGTTTCATTATCCAGCTCGAGGTCATTTTTATTGGCATATTTGCTGAGGAGTTCATCTACCGTAGCTGCTACGATGACGTTTTGGTACTCTACTGCGTCCACCAAAGCATACTCCTTGACCAAGCCTGCATTATCTTTCAATCCCATGATGTAGAGCGGTTTGTCGTTGAGATTGACAAGGATAGGGAAGGTAGCCTTGTAGGCCTTCTCCTGAACGGCTCCTTCAGCTGAAGCACGGGCAGATTCTTCGGTTGCAGAAGCTAGATTGTACTTGATGATTTCACCAGTGCGCATATTTTCAAGGATGAATCCTAAATTACTTTCATCGGCGTTTGCTGAAGTCACCCCCGTGTAGAGATAAATGTCATTTCCAATAGAAAGATAGTTATAGCCCTCTGTCGTTTGGGTAACATTTTTCTTAGAAATCAAGGCATTCCAGAAACCGTCTTTATACTTGCCGTTGTAGTTGATTTGTTCGATGGTTTCTTCTGCTGGATAGACACGGTCCACCCATTCTGGCACCTCATCCAAGCTGTATTCCTTGGTTTCTCCATTAGTAGCATCCAAGATAATAACAGATGAAGGGCGAGGTACTCCTAGACCAAACTGTTTTTGATAAACGGTTGCTACATAGAAAGGATTGCCTTCATCATCCACCTCAAAGGATGGGGTTTTAAAAATCTTGGTTGGATACTTGATCCGAAGATGGCGTTTGACGTCTCGGTTAAAATACTCGGAGTCCGAATACTTCATCGGTGTTTTTAAATCTACCAATTCCGCATTTCCTGTCACCATATCAACCTTGATATACTCACCAATTCCCTTGGACTGATTATTAAACCATTTAATCGGGTCAGCATACTCCAAAGGTGTTACCCGATAGGGTTTGCCATCGACCGTCAGCTGGGTATAGGTATCTGCTGCTACGTACTGGGATACCTTATCCGTCAGAGAGCCCAGATAACGATCACCAATCTTTTCTGCAGTGCTCCGATCTAGGATTGGAACCTTACTGGTATCACTCTTGGGAAAATCTTTAAAGTCTTTTTCTGTGATGGACACCACATTAGCATAATTTTTTGCTTGGAAAAAGCTAGAGGTCACTAGGCTTACCAAACCAGCAAGGGCAAAAATAAGGCCTGCAGCCAGCAACAATCCTCCACCTAATTTATTAAAATGAATCCCTTCTAGATTGAGTTCGTTGGTAGCCTTACCATGGCGTAGGTGAACTGTCTTGAGGAGATTGGTATCCTTGCGGAAACTAAACAAAATCCCCATCACCACTAGATGCCCACAGAGAAAGAAGATGAATTCCCAACTAGTCAGATTGAAGGGTGGCAAAAAGATATACCAAGTCGTTGCGATAAAAACAAGTTCAAAGATTATACGTTTCATCTGATTTCCTCCTAAATAATTCGTCCTTCCAAATGATCCAGTTCATGTTGGCATATCTGAGCCGGAAAACCTGTCAGAGTAATGGTCTGCTCCTGCCACTTACTATCACGATAGGAAACCGTAATCGTTTCATAACGGGTCGTCGGTCGAACCCCGGTCAAAGACAAACAACCTTCCTCTGTCTCGTAAGATCCTTTATAGGAAAGGAGAACAGGGTTAAACATGACCATGGGAACTAGGCCAAGATTAAAGATAATCACGCGCTTCTGCACACCAATCATATTGGCTGCCAGACCTACACAGGTCTCTCGATTAGCCAGCAGGGTATCCTGCAAATCCTTAGCCAGATAAAGGTCCTCCTGACTTGCAGGTTTCGATACCTGTGACAAGAATAAGACATCTCGGACAATTTTCTTTTCCATTCCCTTACGCTCCTTACAACTTTACTTTATTATAGCACAAAAGGGGGCAACTTCTAGTCCTTTCCCTCAAATGCAAAAAAAGCCATCCGAAGATGACTTTCTTTTTAAATCGCGTTCTTATCAAGACCAAGTTTACGTTGAACAAACTTAACGATTTCTACGATAAGAATCATTGAGAAGCTTCCAGCTAGAACAATAGCCCATTGTGATAAGTCTAGTTTGGTTACGTGGAAGATACCTTCAAGTGGTTCTACGACAATGGTTGCCATGAGAAGAATGAAGGACACCAAGATAGACCAGTTGAAGGTCTTAGACTTGAATGGTCCAACTGTCAAGATGGATTGGTAAACAGACTTAACATTGTAGGCATGGAAGAGCTGGATCAAACCGAGTGTTGCAAAGGCCATGGTAAGGGCATCTGCGTGAATAGCTTGGTTGTCTCCTACATGGACTGGATAGGCAAGAGCAAGGCCATAAACAGTCAAGACGAGGGCGCCTTGAAGGAGACCTTGATAGATGATAGAACTCATGACCCCACCTGAGAAGAAGCTTGATTTGCGTCCACGTGGTTTGTGGGTCATAACACCTGGCTCAGCTGGCTCCACACCAAGAGCGATAGCTGGGAAGGTATCGGTTACTAAGTTGATCCACAAGAGATGAACTGGCTGTAGGACATCCCAACCAAACAAGGTTGATAGGAAGATAGTCAAAACTTCAGCCGTATTGGCAGAAAGCAGGTATTGAATGGTCTTTTGAATGTTTGAGAAGACCTTACGTCCTTCTTCAACTGCGACGATAATGGTCGCAAAGTTATCATCTGCAAGAATCATGTCAGAAGCTCCTTTAGAAACTTCTGTACCAGTGATCCCCATACCGATACCAATATCGGCTGTTTTTAGAGCTGGAGCGTCATTAACACCGTCACCTGTCATGGCAACGACCTTACCTTGATTTTGCCAAGCTTTCACGATACGAACCTTGTGTTCTGGAGATACACGCGCATAAACAGAGTATTGACCAACGACTTTTTCAAATTCTTCATCAGAAAGTTCGTTAAGTTCCGCACCAGTCAAGACATGGTCTTCTGAGTCATTTTCATCGATGATTCCCAAACGTTTGGCAATGGCTTCTGCTGTGTCTTGGTGGTCACCCGTAATCATGATTGGACGGATTCCGGCTTCTTTAGCCACACGAACGGCTTCTGCTGCTTCGGCACGTTCAGGGTCAATCATCCCAATCAAACCAGTAAAGATCAAGTTGTTTTCAAGTTCTTCAGAAGTAAGATTTTCTGGAATACTATCGATAATCTTATAAGCACCCGCAAGAACACGCAAGGCTTGGTGAGCCATTTCAGAGTTGTTTGTATGAATTAAGTCATTGACTTGATTATCAATCGGAGCAACATCTCCAGCCTTATCACGAGCAACACAACGTTTCAAGAGTTGATCTGGAGCCCCTTTGACTGCTACGAGAAATTTACCATCTGACAATGGGTGAATCGTTGACATGAGTTTACGATCTGAGTCAAACGGCAATTCAGCTACACGAGGATATTTCTCTAAAAATCCTTTAACATCATAGCCCTTGTCCAAGGCATACTGGACGAAGGCTGTTTCGGTTGGGTCACCAATCAGGTTTCCCTCAGCATCAATCTTGGTATCATTAGCCAAAACAACTGAACGAAGAAGCGGCATGTCCAAGCCAAGTTCAATGTCATCAGCAGAGTCATGTAGGACTGCGTCATAGAAGACTTTTTCGACTGTCATCTTGTTCATGGTAAGCGTACCAGTCTTATCAGAAGCGATGATTTCTGTTGAACCAAGTGTTTCTACTGCTGGCAACTTACGAACGATAGAGTTTCGTTTAGCCAAAACTTGAGTACCGAGGGCAAGAACGATGGTTACGATAGCAGGAAGGCCTTCTGGGATAGCTGCAACAGCAAGCGCAACAGAGGTCATCAACTCACCAAGTGGATCTTTACCTTGAATGAAGACTCCAACTACAAAAGTAACAAGGGCAATGACCAAAATTGCATAGGTCAAGACCTTAGAAAGGTTGTTCAAGTTTTGTTTGAGTGGTGTATCCGTCTCATCCGCATCTTGGAGCATGCCAGCGATATGACCAACTTCCGTGTACATACCTGTATTGACAACAACACCAAGACCACGACCATAAGTCACGTTTGAGTTTTGGAAGGCCATATTGACACGGTCACCAATACCAGCATCTGCAGAGAGCTCGACCGTCAAGTCTTTTTCGACTGGAACAGACTCACCTGTTAGGGCTGCTTCTTCGATTTTAAGTGAATTAGCTTCTAGCAAACGTAGGTCTGCTGGCACTACGTCACCTACTTCAAGGGCAACGATATCTCCTGGCACCAATTCTTTGGAATCAATTTCTGCCATGTGTCCATCACGAATAACGCGAGCA
Source organism: Streptococcus oralis (assembly GCF_023110435.1). Classification (GTDB taxonomy): domain Bacteria; phylum Bacillota; class Bacilli; order Lactobacillales; family Streptococcaceae; genus Streptococcus; species Streptococcus oralis_CF. Next base: position 320,194 of record NZ_JALDWB010000001.1, on the reverse strand, counting down.
GCTGGACTGGACATAGATTTGAGGGCTTCGATGGCTTCTTCTGCTTTTCCTTCTTGGTAAACACCGAAGGCTGCATTGATGATAACCACGGCAAGGATAATGATGGCATCTGCGATATCTTCCCCACCAGAAGTTATGACAGACAAGATGGCTGCAGCCACCAAAATAATAATCATCAAATCCTTAAATTGCTCGATAAACTTGACTAGGAGAGATTTTTTCTCACCCTCTTCCAGTTCATTACGTCCAAATTCAGTTAGGCGTTTCTGCGCTTCGCTTGACGAAAGACCTTGCTCAGTTGCTTCAACTGACTTCAAGACCTCTTTAGGACTCTGAGTGTAAAACGCTTGGCGTTTTTGTTTTTTTGACATGTGTCTCCTCCTTGACATTGTGTGCAAAACAAGCTCTCTTTTGGTTTTATGACAAACAAAAAGAGACCTGTTAATCCATAACAAGTCTCGCTGTTTAAGATAGCGCCGGAAAGAATACTTTACAGTATAAAATTCGGAATGACGACACTATCACAGGTTTCTGCCAGCTACTCCCTTGAGTAGTACTATTATATCAAAATTTGAAAAGTTTTCAAGAATTAAAATCCGATGAAACAAGACTAAATTTGAATTTTCCCATAAAAACCAGTATAATGAGAACAGAATCTCAGCACTAGAAAGGAAGTCCGATGAATCAATCCATGTCAAATCTCAAGTTGGCAGAACGTGGAGCCATTATCAGCATTTCAACCTACCTCCTCTTGTCTGCAGCAAAATTGGCAACTGGGCACCTCCTGCATTCTTCCAGTTTGGTGGCAGATGGTTTTAACAACGTATCCGATATTATCGGAAATGTTGCACTTCTGATTGGCATTCGGATGGCTCGCCAGCCTGCAGACCGTGACCACCGCTTTGGTCACTGGAAGATTGAAGATTTAGCTAGCTTGATTACTTCTATCATCATGTTCTACGTTAGCTTCGATGTTCTTCGGGACACCATTCAAAAAATTCTCAGTCGGGAACAAACACTCATCGATCCTTTGGGAGCGATTCTAGGAATTATTTCGGCAGCGGTCATGTTTGCCGTTTATCTCTATAATACTCGCCTCAGTAAGAAATCCAAATCCAAGGCTCTGAAGGCAGCTGCCAAGGACAATCTTTCCGATGCTGTCACCTCACTTGGGACTTCCATTGCTATCCTAGCCAGCAGTTTCAACTATCCAATCGTAGATAAATTGGTCGCTATCATCATCACTTTCTTTATCTTAAAGACAGCCTATGATATCTTTATCGAGTCATCCTTCAGTCTTTCAGATGGTTTTGACGACCGTTTGCTGGAGGACTACCAAAAGGCCATCATGGAAATTCCAAAGATTAGTAAGGTCAAATCCCAAAGAGGGCGTACCTACGGTAGCAATATCTACCTTGATATCACCCTGGAGATGAATCCTGACCTATCAGTCTATGAAAGTCACGAGATTGCGGATCAAGTCGAGTCTATGCTGGAAGAACGTTTTGGGGTATTTGATACCGATGTCCATATCGAACCAGCTCCCATACCTGAAGACGAGATTTTAGACAATGTCTACAAAAAACTGCTCATGCGCGAGCAATTGATTGATCAGGGAAATCAACTAGAAGAACTCCTTGCTGAAGACTTTATCTATATCCGTCAAGATGGCGAGCAGATGGACAAAGAAGCTTATAAGTCTGAAAAAGAACTTAAAGCTACGATTAAGGACATTCAGATTACCTCCATTAGTCAGAAAACCAAACTCATTTGCTATGAGCTAGATGGCATCATCCATACCAGTATCTGGCGTCGCCATGAGACTTGGCAAAATATCTTCCACCAGGAAACCAAAAAAGAATAGAGAAATCCTGTCATGTACTGACCCCAAAAAGTTAGACAATTAATTATTGAAAGGATTTAGTTCTGTATTGCACAGGACTAAGTCCTTTTAGCTTGAGCTTGATTTGTTTGTTGTTGTAATAATCAATGTAGTTCACAATAGCTTGCTCAAGGTCTTCTCATAACCGTAAAACATTTCCGATTTCAAAATACCGAAGAAGGACTCCATCATACCATTGTCTGGGCTGTTGCCCTTGCGTGACATGGATGCTTGAATTCCCTTACTCTCTAGAAACCGATGATAAGAATCATGTTGGTATTGCCAGCCTTGGTCACAGTGTAAAATGGTATTTTCATAGTGTTTCTCTGTAAAGGCCTGCTCCAGCATAGCTTTCACTTGTACCAAGTTCGGTGACCTAGAAAGATGATAGGCAATAATTTCGCTGTTAAAGCCATCTAAAACGGGCGATAAATAGAGTTTCTGAGTGCTGTTTGGAATAGCAAACTCTGTTACATCTGTGTAGCACTTTTCCATTGGTTTGGCTGCTTCAAATTGGCGTTGAATGAGATTCTCTGCTTTCTTCCCTACCTCTCCATGATAAGAGGAATACTTCCGTTTTCGACGGATACGAGCCGTTAAACCAAGAATTTTCATCAGCCGTTGAACCTTCTTATGATTCACCATATAACCACGATTCCTTAATTCTAAATGGATTCGACGATAGCCATAGTTGCTTTTATGTTCATTATAAATGGCTTGAATTTCGGTTTTAAGCTCTTTATCTTTATCAAACCCATCCAGCTGTTTCAACTGATAATAGTAAGTTGAGCGAGCTAAACGTGCTGTTTCAAGAAGTAAATCTAGTCGAAATCCTCCTGAAACCATTTCTCTAACTGTCTCTGCCTTTCTCGCTCTAAGGCTTCGTCCCTTTCCTCCAACTCTTTTAACTTTTTTAGGTAGGCCACCTCAGTACGTAGACGTTCATTCTCCTCTTGAAGTCGCTCTAGTTCTGTCATTTCTTCCCAAGTTTTCTTCCGTTTACATCCCATTTTAGCTAGTCTCCCTCTTGTTTTCTCAACAATAGTATACCCCGTTTTTCTTGTATTGTGCCAGCCAATTTGGAAGCATTCCTTGGTTTGGGAGGGCATAATCAAGACTAACACTTCTTTGTGAACGACCTTCCAGCAGAATTTTATCGATTATTTCTTGTTTTAATTCTGGGGAATAGTATCGATTCTTCCCCTTTTTAACGATTTCTATTCCATAACGGTTGATTAATTGCACCATGTACTTTAGACCAGAAACAGCCACTCCAAATCTTTTTGAAATCTTTTTGAAAGCTGTTTGAAGCTTTGTTCTTGCTTTCTTAGTTCATAGATTTGAACTTTATCTTCATAACTCAATTTCATAATAAAACACCCCAAAAGTTAGATTTTTTCTGTCTAACTTTTGGGGTGCAGGTCATCATTGCGATAGGATTTTTCTATTCTTCTAGCTATCAAAGTCACTTAGATATTCAAAGCGTTCGTATTTTTCAAGGAGTGCTTCGTTTTTCTCATCCAGTTCTTTTTGGAGAGTAGCTAGCTTACCAAAGTCAGAACCATTAGCCTGCATTTCCTCTTCAATAGCAGAGATACGATTTTCTAAGGCCTCAATATCCCCTTCAATACTTGCCCACTCCTGCTTTTCTTGGTAGGTCATACGCTTCTTGTCTTCACGGACTTTGACCACTTTCTCCTTTTCGGCCTTTTGCACTTGATTGGCCATCTCTGTTTCAAAGGCTTTTTCGTCAAGGTAGTCGGTGTAATGACCAAAGAAAGTACGAATGTTGCCATCTTCAAAAGCGAGGATTTTTGTTGCCACCTTATCCAGAAAATAACGGTCGTGGCTGACTGTTAAAACGGGACCTGCAAAGCCCTGCAAGAAATTCTCCAAGACTGTCAAAGTCGCAATGTCTAGGTCATTGGTCGGCTCGTCCAAGAGGAGAACATTTGGTTTTTCCAAGAGAAGTTTAAGGAGATAGAGTCGTTTTTTCTCGCCACCAGATAACTTCTCAATCAAGGTTCCATGTGTCAAACGTGGAAAGAGGAATTGCTCTAGCAGCTCAGCGATGGAAGTCGTAGAACCACCACTGGTCTTAACCTCTTCTGCTACTTCCTGCAGGTAGTTGATAACCCGTTTGCTTTCATCCAACCCTTCAATTTGTTGAGAGAAATAGGCGATACGAACGGTTTCCCCAATCACAAGATGACCTGACGTCGGCTCAAGACTCCCTGCAATCAGATTGAGAAGAGTTGACTTCCCAACACCATTGTTACCAACGATTCCAATGCGGTCTTTAGCTTGCACCAAGAGATTAAAATCTTGTAAAATCGGCTTGTTCTCATAGGCGAAAGAAACATTCTGAAACTCGATGACTTTTTTCCCAATCCGACTGGTCTCAAAGTTCATGGTCAAGTCTGTCTCAGTACTACTGCCTGAAACTTCTTTTTTCAAGTCATGGAAACGATTGATACGAGCCTGCTGCTTGGTCGCACGCGCCTGCGGTTGTCTACGCATCCAAGCCAATTCTTGCTTATAGAGTTGTTCTTTCTTGTGAAGGAGAGCAGCGTCGCGCTCATCTTGTTCAGCCTTGAGGCGAACATAGTCCTGATAATTACCCTGATACTCGGTCAAGCCTGCTCGGTCCAACTCGAAAATCCGCGTTGACAGTGCATCTAGGAAATAGCGATCGTGGGTGATAAAGAGAACCGTCTTCTTGGAATTTTTCAAAAAGAGAGTCAGCCACTCAATGGTCGCAATGTCCAAATGGTTGGTTGGCTCGTCCAAAAGCAAGAGATCGTGGTTTCCAAGAAGAACTTGCGCCAACTGGACCCGTCTTCTCAGACCACCTGACAATTCACCAACTGGAGTTGACAAATCCTGAATACCCAACTTGCTGAGAACGGTCTTGACCTGACTTTCGATTTCCCATGCTTGAAGAGAATCCATCTCCGCCATGACCCGTTCCAAACGAGCCTGCTTGTCCTCGCTGTAGTTGAGCATGATTAACTCATACTCACGAATGAGCTGGATTTCCTTGAGGTCGCTGGAAAGAACCGTATCCAAGACCGTCTTGCTATCATCAAAATCTGGATTCTGAGTCAAGTAGCCAATCTGATAATCATTCTTAGCTGAAAAGGGGCTGACGTCCCCATCAAAGCCAGAAGTGCCAGAAAGGACGTCCAAAAGGGTTGTCTTACCCGTTCCATTAACACCAATTAGACCAATTCTATCCAAATCATGAATGATAAAGGAAATATCTTTAAAGACTGTCTTGTCCCCAACTGATTTGCTTAGTTTTTCAACGATAAAATCACTCATTCTTTCTCCCTCAGGTAAGCATGGATGGCTTGACGATCATTTTCCAACTCTCCATCGACAATGGCATACTCAATCTCTGTTAAAATTTCTCCCAAGTCTGGACCTGGCTGATAACCATATTCCTTAATCAGAACTCCTCCGTTAATCTGGATTTCTTTCTTATCATGAATGGTCAAACTCTGGTAAGTTTCTGTGATGGCTTGTGGGTTGACTTCTTTCCCTTGAGCCTGACGAAGACTTTCAGCTTGTAGAAGGGAATCCAAGTCAAAGCGGTAACAATCGCGCTTGCTCAGCTCTCCTTCTTCTCGCAAAGCCAAAATGGTCAGCAAATCCTGTACTTGCTTGGCAAATTGACGTGAGGTCTTCCAATGTTTCAAAAATGGCTGTGCATCTTTAATCTCCAAAGTCCACAATAGAGCCGCCCAGGCTTGTTCGGAAGACTCAAAGGTGAAATCCGCCTCTAAATCAAACAATTTTTGAAGCTTTTCTCGACTGGCTGCCATATCAGGGAGATAATCATAAGCTTGACTCTCAATCATGGAAGACAGGCCAACTCGCCAAAAAGGTGCCAGCAAGAGTTTATCAAACTCAACGAAGGTGCGCTCCACAGAAATCTTCTCCAAGAGCGGCGTCAAGGATTTCATAGCTTCAAATGTTTCTCGCTCAAGTTCAAAACCAAGACTGGCCTGAAAGCGAAAACCACGCATAATACGCAGAGCATCTTCGTTGAAACGCTCACTAGCAATTCCAACTGCTCGCAAGACTTGATTTTCCAAATCTTCTAAACCATGGAACAAGTCAATGATTTCCCCTGTCTCATCCAAGGCAAAGGCGTTGACTGTGAAATCACGGCGTTTGAGGTCTTCTTCTAGCGAGCGCACAAAGGAAACTGCACTGGGCCTGCGATAGTCTACATAGACATCCTCTGTCCGAAAGGTGGTTACCTCATACTCCTCATCGCCATCTAAAACCAAGACCGTTCCGTGCTCGATTCCGATATCGGCTGTGCGGGAAAATATCTGCTTGGTCTCCTCTGGATAGGAAGAGGTCGCAATATCCACATCGTGGATAGGGCGATTGAGGATAGCATCTCTGACGGAACCCCCAACAAAATAAGCTTCAAAGCCTGCTTCTTTAATTTTTTCTAATACTGGTAAAGCCTTCTGAAATTCAGAAGGCATTTGTGTTAATCTCATAATAAGTGTTCTAATCCATAGACAAGCTCATGACGCTTGACAACTTCTTTGATTCCCAAATTTACCCCTGTCATGAAGGAGCTGCGATCATAGGAGTCATGACGGAGGGTCAATCCTTCTCCTTGATTGCCAAAGATGACTTCCTGATGGGCTACCAAGCCTGGTAGACGGACCGAATGGATGCGCATGCCATCAAAGTCAGCACCGCGAGCACCCACAATCAATTCTTCCTCATCAGCCGCACCTTGTTGAATAGACTCTCGAACTTCCGCCATCAACTCAGCTGTTTTGATAGCTGTTCCACTCGGAGCATCCTTTTTCTTGTCATGATGGAGTTCGATAATCTCCACATTTGGGAAATATTTGGCAGCCTGCGCCGCAAATTGCATAAGCAAAACAGCTCCCAAGGCAAAGTTAGGGGCGATCAAACCACCCAAATCTTGTTCACGGGAATATGCTTTTAGTTCTGCAATTTCTTCACTAGTAAAGCCTGTTGTTCCAACTACTGGAGCGAAGCCATTTTCAAGAGCAAAACGTGTATTTTCGTAGGCAACTGCTGGTGTGGTAAAATCTACCCAAACATCCGCTTCAAAACCAGCCAAGTCAGTCTTATCATTGAAGACAGGAATTCCCTGCCATTCTGACTCAGACTCAAAAGGATCCAAAACTGCAACCAAGTCCAAGTCTGGATCAGCCAAGACCATCTGACAAGCAGCTTGGCCCATCTTTCCCTTAAAACCGGCAATAATTACTCGAATACTCATCTCTACTCCTGTCTAAGATACAAAGGACGTTAGCTGCCCGTGAAAAATAGGGAATGGCGCTGACTTTCCACGAAAGGCAAGACAGGCATCTTTTTTCAAGAGGCAGATAGTCTGTGTTCAATTGCTAAGATACAAAGCCTGTAAGAACAATCTAGACGATTGGTGTATAGCTCAAGGCAATACTGCCTTCTCCAAGGTGGGTCCCAATGACACTACCAAAGCTAACAATTGGAATCTCAGAAGTCACACCGCTCTCAATCAAAAGCTGACGTAAGTCCACTGCCTTTTGAGGAGTATTGCCATGAATGACTGTGATACGGTAGTCCCCATCTTTTGTCAACTCTTTGATGATTTCCACCAAACGTTTGATTGCCTTCTTTTCCGTACGAACTTTTTCGTAAACTTCGATCACACCTTGGTCATTAAAGTAAAGGATAGGCTTGATACTAAGGAGATTCCCTAAGATGGCAGCCCCATTTGACAAACGTCCTCCCTTAACCAAGTGGTCGAGATCATCTACTATGATAAAGGCTGAGTTATCAGCAATTTGAAGAGCTAATTTTTCCTGAATCTGAGCAAAATCGTCGCCTTGTTCTGCCCATTCAAAGGCACTCTCCACCATAAATCCTAGAGGGGAGCTTGTGATATGGGTATCCGGAAAGGCAATGGTCAAGCCATCATACTCTTCTAACATGTATTGGATGTTCTGATAAAAACCTGAAATTCCTGACGAAAGAAAGAGTCCCAAGACATGGGTATAACCCTTGTCTTTCAGTGAACTAAGAATCTCATCCAATTTGGCAATACTTGGTTGACTGGTTTTAGGCAATTCTGCAGACTGAGCCATTTTTTGATAAAATTCCTCAGCAGTCAGATTGACACCTTCCACATACTCCTCCCCATCGATATTGACAGGAATATCCAAGATAAAAAGATTCTCTCTTTGCAGCGTCTTCTCCTCTAAATAGGCTGAAGAATCTGTAATGACAGCTAATTTCATGACTAAAACTCCAAATTGATCCCTGGAAGATCCAAGGCGATTTCTGTTACTTCATACGTCAAACGGTTGAGCATGTTCAAACATGGACGTGCCAAGTTTTCAACTTCTTCTTGGTTAAATTCGCTTGGTTCGTTGACAATTCGACCTTCTACATGGTTAACTTGGGAAATCGTTCCGCTGATGACAAATTTGTCAAAGACAATCATGAAACTCAAGATAACAACAAGCGAAGTCACTTGGTTTTCTTGGTCATGTTGCAGTAACTGAAAGTTCACATCTACCTTGGTTTCAGGAGCTCCATTTTCATTTTCCCATTCAAAGTTACGAGCATCAAAGTGATACTGGCTAACAAATTCTTGTTCTCGTTTAAGATTCATTTTTCTCTCCCATTGCTACAATTTACTATGCAATTGTACCACATTTTTATCATTTCATCTAGTTTTCTAGGCTTTAGTCAATTCCGATTTCATCTTTAACAACAGCAGCAATCGTATCTACGTAGTAGTTAACTTCTTCTGTTGTAGGGGCTTCTGCCATGACACGCAAGAGGGGTTCTGTTCCACTCGGACGGACAAGGATACGACCGTTCCCTGCCATCTCTTCTTCCATCTTTTCGATGATTGTCTTGATGGCTGGTACTTCCATGGCTTTTTCTTTCATGGCATTTTCCACTCGGATATTGACCAGTTTTTGTGGGTAAATCGTCACTTCTGATGCTAGTTGAGACAAGCTCTTGCCTGTTTCTTTCATGATTTTAGTCAATTGAACAGCTGATAATTGACCATCACCAGTTGTATTGTAGTCCATCAAGATAACGTGGCCTGATTGTTCACCACCAAGGTTGTAGCCTGATTTTCTCATTTCTTCAACGACATAGCGGTCACCAACTGCAGTGACTGCCTTATTGATGCCTTCGCGATCCAAGGCCTTATGGAAGCCAAGGTTAGACATAACCGTTGTCACAATGGTGTTTTGAGCCAACTGGCCTTTTTCAGAAAGATATTTCCCGATAATGTACATGATCTTATCACCATCGACGATGTCGCCATTTTCATCAACAGCAATCAATCGGTCACTATCTCCGTCAAAGGCCAAACCAATAGCTGACTGGCTTTCTTTCACCACTTCTTGAAGAGTTTCTGGGTGTGTTGAACCAACATTCAAGTTGATATTAAGACCATCTGGTGTCTCACCGATAACTGTCAACTGGGCACCAAGATCAGCGAAAATTTGACGGGCACTTGTAGACGCTGCACCGTTTGCTGTGTCCAAGGCCACTTTCATTCCTTCAAGAGGAGTTCCAGTTGAAACAAGGTAGCCCTCGTACTTACGTAAGCCTTCTGGATAGTCCACTAAGGTTCCCAAGCCTTCGGCACTTGGACGAGGAAGAGTGTCCTCGGCAGCATCCAGCAAGGCTTCAATTTCTGCTTCTTTGTCGTCGTCAAGCTTAAAGCCATCTCCACCAAAGAACTTAATTCCATTATCAAGGGCTGGGTTGTGACTCGCTGAAATCATGACACCCGCACTAGCTCCCTCAGTTTTAACCAAATAAGCTACTGCTGGTGTTGCAAGGACACCGAGTTTGTAGACGTGAATCCCTACTGAGAGGAGACCCGCTACCAAGGCAGATTCTAGCATTTCTCCTGAGATACGTGTATCACGTCCTACAAAGACTTTAGGGGTTTCCGTTTCGTGTTGACTGAGGACATAACCTCCAAAACGACCCAATTTAAAGGCCAATTCTGGCGTCAATTCTACGTTTGCTTCTCCACGGACTCCATCAGTCCCAAAATATTTACCCATTTTGTTAATCATCCTTTTCTACTATTTTGTTTATTCTTGTTTAGACGAGTCTGGTTTCGTTTCTGAACTCGTAGAAGACGAACTGCTAGCTGAGGAGCTCGTTGATGATGAGCTCGAGCTAGACGATGCTGTTTTTGTTGTAATTTTCATAGTTGTGTCAAACGGCATAATGACACTTGGCAAGACATTTCCATTTTTATCAACTGCTTGTAGAGGAACAGAAGCCGAGTAGTTACCTGTTATCCGTTCACTCGTCGGTAAGATGGCAATGACACGATCCACTCTAGAGAGAGTTTCCTCATCACTAATGACCGTTACTTTTTCATCCGAAACAGTTACGGTGTCGATTTTGACCCGAGAATCAATCTGACTAGGGTCAATCTCAGGCACAACGATTACATTGTCTCGTTTTGCTTTTTTACCGACCTTGACTGTTATCTTTTGCGGTGTCGCAACAGCCGTCAAACCACTCGGTAAATTTTCAATGGTTAGAGGAACTTCAATGGTCCCTACACCAGCGTTTGTCAAATCAGCTGTCACCTTGAACTTGCGCGTACTTTCCTGCATTTCACTCGCCAAAGCAACTCTGTTTGACCCAGTCAGAAAGACGGTCACTTCAGATGTAAAACCACTAATAAAGTACTGATCACTGTCATACTGAATATCGATTGGGACATTAAGAACCGTATTGGTATAGGTTTCTGTCCGCACTTGTCTGGCACTGTTGCTATTCTGATAGTTTGTTGAAGTCGCATAGACAAAGAGGATGCAGGCGAAAAAGAAGGAAGAAATAATATAAAGGCTATTTTTTCTCATGTTTCAATCCTCCTAGCAAGCGCTCTTTCAGACCATGTTTTTCCTCTGATGTTGGAAGTAGGATTCTTCTCAATTCAGATTCGAACTCTTCCAAGGTCAAATCGTGCTTAAAGACTCCATTATAGGTAATTGAGATTCCACCTGTCTCCTCCGAAACCACAAAGGTAAGAGCATCTGACACTTCCGACAAACCAATCGCCGCCCTGTGGCGTGTTCCAAACTCTTTGGAAATCTCTGTATTTTCAGTTAGTGGCAAGTAGGCTGAAGTAACAGCAATCCGATCTTCTCGGATAATGACCGCTCCATCGTGCAAGGGAGTGTTAGGAATAAAAATATTGATGAGCAATTCAGCTGAAATCTTGGCATCTAGTGGAATCCCCGTCGAGATGTATTCCTGTAAAGTTCTCACTCGCTGAACAGCTACCAGAGCACCAATCTTACGCGGGCTCATGTATTCGACTGATTTCACAAAGGCACGAATCATTTGCTCTTCTGCACTAATTGGAGCATTGGAGAAGAAATCAGTAGCCCGGCCCAACCGCTCTAGACCCGTCCGAATCTCCGGTGAAAAGATGACCACCGCTGCGATGACCCCGTAGGTGATGATCTGATTGATCAACCAAGAAATAGTCGTTAAACCAATCATATTGGAGAGAATTTGAGCTAGAATGAAGACCAAAACTCCCCGAACCAATATCATGATTTTGGTACCTGCAATGGCCTTTGTAAAATGATACAAAATATAAGTCACAATGAGAATATCAATCAGATTGATGACTATAGTCCAAGGGCTTGAAAATAAACTCGTCCAGTATTGCAAGTTGGAAAATTGCTGAAAATTCATCTCTAGTTCCCTCCCTATCAAAACACGTTCCGTCCTATTATACCATTTTCTAACAATTTTTTCCCTATCCTGCTTCATTTTAATTTGATTAAAAATATGATAAAATAAACTGACTAGAAAAAACGAAGGAGAAATCATGTCTCAACTCTATGACATTACCATTGTAGGTGGCGGTCCTGTCGGCCTCTTTGCTGCCTTTTACGCCCACCTACGTCAAGCCAAAGTCCAAATCATCGACTCTCTTCCCCAGCTCGGTGGTCAACCAGCCATCCTCTACCCTGAGAAGCAAATCCTTGATGTGCCAGGTTTTCCAAACTTAACTGGAGAAGAGTTGACCAATCGCTTGATTGAACAGCTAAACGGCTTTGAAACACCTGTTCATCTCAACGAAACCGTTCTTGAGATTGAGAAACACGATGAAGGATTTAGCATCACAACCAACAAGGGAAGTCACCTGACTAAAACCGTCATCATTGCCATGGGAGGTGGCGCCTTCAAACCACGGCCACTCGAATTAGACGGCGTTGAAAACTATGAAAATATCCACTACCACGTATCCAACATTCAACAATACGCAGGCAAGAATGTGACCATCCTTGGTGGTGGGGACTCAGCAGTGGACTGGGCTCTAGCTTTTGAAAAAATTGCACCAACTACCCTCGTTCACCGCAGAGATAATTTCCGTGCCTTGGAACACAGTGTGCAAGCCCTGCAAGAATCATCTGTGACCATCAAGACACCGTTCGTTCCAAGTCAACTCCTTGGAGATGGAAAAACACTTGATAAACTGGAAATCACCAAAGTCAAATCGGATGAAGCCGAAACTATCGAAGTAGACCACCTCTTTGTCAACTATGGTTTTAAATCTTCTGTCGGCAACCTTAAAAATTGGGGTCTGGACCTCAACCGTCACAAGATTATCGTCAACAGCAAGCAAGAATCTAGCCAAGCAGGTATCTATGCTATTGGCGACTGTTGCTACTATGAAGGTAAGATTGATTTGATCGCTACAGGACTGGGTGAAGCTCCAACAGCTGTTAACAATGCCATCAACTACATTGACCCAGAACAAAAAGTTCAACCCAAACACTCAACAAGTTTATAAGAAAAGAACCACGAATTGAACGGTCCGTGGTTCTTTAATTTCCTATCTTTACTCCTCCAACACTTTCTCATATTCTTTCTTTTTGCCATCTATGGTCTCAATAACTTTTGAGGCAAACTCGCCCTTCATAGATACATCTATTTTATTATTTACCGCACTTAGACTTTCTTGGATACTATTAATGGTTAAACGAGTATTTTTCTTAGCTTCTTGCTCGATTTGATTAATTTCATAATTTTTAGCAGGAGCCAATATCTGCCTAACAAATAAACGCTCGATTTCTTTTTCTATTTCACGAAAACCATCATCCACACCAGAAACAAAATCAAATATATAATTAAATAAATCCATCCGCGTTACTCTCTTTTATCTTGTATTTGTCTTTGCTTAGCCAGAATTTGAGTTAGTTCTTCATCAAGCTCACGGTATTCACGACTATACTTCTGTTTAGCATTGCTTTCTTCTGTTTCTAGCTGATCAAGTCTTTTTCTATATGCTAAATCCATTTGCTGACTATAATCTGTAGCTAGTTGATTCAGCTGATAGTGTAGCATAGAAGTGTCTCCTTCTATCTGACTCAGCATATGACTTGCTACTGTATGTTTTTCCTCAAGCATCCGATGCAAATCATTCAATCTATAATCACACTCTAATTTTTCATTCTCTATTTTTTTACGTGAGTGATAATAGTCTTCCTCCAATTCTTCTAATTGCCGTCTCTTTTTCCAAATTTCTTGGTCTATCATGTCAACTTTTTCCATTGTCTAAATTTTTCAGCCAACTCCTTATCTGTTTCTAATTTCTTTTGAATACCTTTCTTGGTCTGAGTTTCTAAATCTATACAATCTTTTTCCAATTGAGACACCTTATCAACAACTGGATCTAATAGTTTCTCAATAACCCCGATAGTTGTTTCATAGGTAGCTCCTCCTTCTATATATGCATTTTCCATCTCTGATGGACTAAGGATAAAGCCCCAAGGGACTTGTCTACGGGAAGCAAATACTTTTCTTGCATCTTCTACTGCTTCATCTCTTATACTTTTGATGATACTTTTCCCCTCTGTAGACATTAGACTGATGCTTGCTGCTGCAATACCTGCTTGCTCCGAATCTAGGAACAATTGCTCTTCCTTTGTATAACCACCTTCTGATAGTTTCTCCTTGAGTAGTGTATAGTTATCCATCTGGAGTAAATAGTCATTATAAATGACCGTACTGGTGTTTGACAGTATTTTAATCTTCCCATTTTTATCCAGCTGGTAGCCATAAGTCATGTGTTGGTTCACAAAGTCTTCTTTTGTACTATCCACGTAATAAACTAAGCCAACCGATCCGATACTTCCCTTGACCATATCCCTACCAACCATACTGATAGGATCATCTGGATCAGCATAGTTATGGATCCTCGTCTTAATAGAGTCTACAACTTTCCTTTGTTCAGGGCTTAGTATCCTATAGATATCTGGGCCGTTATAGATATAAGCCTGTTGGATACGTTTGACTTGATCTGCCTGTAGGGCAGCCATAGAATACTGAGCATCCATAGAACCGAGTGAATGTCCATAGACATTAATCTTGGCATTGGGATATTTTTCCATGATGTCTTTTAAAGCTCTTGCAGAAGCCTTTAGCTGTTCGGTAGACTTGTCTTGATAGCTAAGGTCTTTTTGCAACATAATTCTCTTGGCTATAACTGCATCGTTTTCTGCCCAATCATTCCAGACATCTGGTGCTTCATTCAAAATATGATCTGGACCCGTAGAACCACGAAAAAGGACCGTTACTTCCTGTACCTTATCAGCTTTTTCATTGGGATTTTTTACAACCGCATAAACCTGCTCACCCGCTCCTGTAGTATTGTTGTAGACTTGGGTGACATAACCTACATTTTGATTATACTGAGTATTAACCTCATATTTATTTTCTTTCATGTTAGGTTGGTACTCTGTCATTGCTATCTGAAGATGAGGATCGTTAATATATTTTTCCGGCATAACTATCATTCCTCTTTTTTATAATATTTATCACGAGTCTGCCAAAATTTAGGAGTACTTCCATAAAATGCTGAAGTATAATCTCCGTCAGACTTTTCAATTAAATTATAATCTACAAGCATTTCATCATCATCATTGATTATTAAAGAAACCATCAGCCCACCCATTGGATTATAACTTAATGAATCTTGTTTCACTTGATAAGAATGTATAAATCCTTTTTCAGTAAAAGCATGTGGATCTTCTTTCTTTAAATATTCTTCATAAACCTTCTTTGCCTCATCACTTATCGCGATGGCAATCATTTCTTGTTTCTTTTGATATTGGTGCATGCTACAGCCTCCTACTGCTATTCCAATTACTGCTAAAATACTGAATAAAATAATCATGCTTTTTTTAGGTTTTTTCATGGTGCCTCCTTTACGCTATCCTATCAATAAATTAGAAATGAACTTACTCATAGTATAGCATAACTTTCCTGTACATCCTCAGCTTTTTCATCAGGATTTTTTACCACTGCATAAACCTGCTCGCCCGCTCCTGTAGTATTGTTGTAAACTTGGGTGACAGTGCCAAGAATGTCATTGTTAGGTGTAACAGCTTCTCCATCTTTAAACAAATCTCTGTATTCCGTCATTGCTATTTGTAAATGGTAATCATTAATGTATTCTTTCTCCATAATTAATTACTGCTCCTAAGAAGTTCTGCGAGTTTTGGATACGTAACATAACCACTGGATTCTAAATTACCCTCTCTATTTCTTACAATACCAAATTGAAAACATAAATCTTTTTCATCATTAACATAGACTCTTACTTCCATTCCTCCCATTGGATTATACTCTAATGAATCAGTATCAATTTTATAAGATTTGATTAGCCCTTTTTCTGTCAGAGCTTCTGAATCTCTATGCTTCATATGACTTTCATAAATTTTTCTCGCCTCATCGCTTGTCGCGATGGCAATCATTTCTTGTTTCTTTTGGTATTGGTGCATGCTACATCCTCCTATTGTGATTCCAATTACTGCTAAAATACTGAATAAAATAATCATACTTTTTTTAGATATTTTCATATTTCCTCCTTTATGCTATCCTATCAATGAATTAGGGACTAACTTACTCATAGTATAGCATAACTTTCCTCTACATCCTCAGCTTTTTCATTGGGATTTTTTACAACCGCATAAACCTGCTCGCCCGCTCCTGTAGTATTGTCGTAGACTTGGGTGACAGTGCCAAGTTCTCTTTCATATTGGTCATATAAAGTTCTTCCCTCGCCCATATTATCCTGATACTCTGCCATTGCGGTTTGAAGGTTATCTTCTTTAACATAATTTTGTGTCATTCATTATTCCCTTTCAAAAGTTTGGATAATCTTGGTGAAGTAAAATAATATGCTGAATGGTATGAGCCATCTTTGTTTTCAATCAAATTATAATTTATATTTAATTCATTATCTTTGTTAAGAATCACTGAAACCATCAATCCCCCCATTGGGTTATAACTTAAGCTACTTTCATCAATCTCATAATGCTTTATAATTCCTTCATCGGTGAGTGCTTTGGAGTCTTTTGATTTCATAAAATGTTCATAAACCTTCTTCGCCTCATCGCTTGTTGCGATGGCAATCATTTCTTGTTTCTTTTGGTATTGGTGCATGCTACAACCTCCTACTGCTATTCCAATCACTGCTAAAATGCTGAATAAAATAATCATACTTTTTTTAGGTTTTTTCATATTTTCTCCTTTGTGCTACAGTATAACTTATCTATAGTATACCATAGATTATGGAGTTGGCTT
The DNA here is from genome assembly GCF_023110435.1 of Streptococcus oralis. Taxonomy (GTDB): domain Bacteria; phylum Bacillota; class Bacilli; order Lactobacillales; family Streptococcaceae; genus Streptococcus; species Streptococcus oralis_CF. The sequence goes on along the minus strand of NZ_JALDWB010000001.1, from coordinate 303,663 downwards.
CCTTTAAAATTCTTCTCATATATTTATTAACTTCAAGAAAGAACCACGGATAAAATAATCCGTGGTTTTATAATTCATCTGCAATCTTGTTTATTTTTCGGAGTCTGTGGTTGACGCCACTTTTGGTTAGGGGATTGCTCAGGCTATCTGCCAACTGCTGGATAGAGTAGTCTGGATGCTGGATCCGCAAGCGAGCTACCTCCTGCAAATCCACTGGTAAATGTTCCAAGCCCATTCTATCTTTGATTTTACTGATATTGTTGATGGTTTTCATACTGGCAGAAACTGTCCGAGCGATATTGGCTGTTTCGGCGTTATTGGCTCGATTGAGATCGTTACGAGTTTCACGCAAAATCTTGACGCGCTCAAAGTTATCACGCGCCTGCATAGCCCCAATCACGATCAAGAAATCCATGATGTCTTCTGCACGCTGGAGATAGGTAACTGCACCTTTCTTGCGCTCAATGACCTTAGCATCCAATAAAAATTGCTGGAGGAGAGAGGCCAGTCCTTGGGCGTGGTCCAGATAAACGGAACTGATTTCTAATTGGTATTTGCCAGACTCAGGATCTCGAATACTACCATTTGCCAGAAAGGCCCCACATAAGTAGGAACGACCTGCTTCTTCATCTGCTAAAATATCAGGATCAATGCCTGTCTCCAAACCAAAGAAGGAATCCGCAAGTCGCAAATCAGCTAAAAGCTCCTGCACCCTCTCATCAGTGTAGACCGTATAGACACGGTTCTTGCGAAGATTGCTTCTCTGATGGTGGCGAATCTCTGACTTGATTTCATAAAAATGGAGAAAGGACTCATAAAGGTGCCGAGCTAACTTGGCATTTTCAGTCACAACAGACAAGGTCAAGCCTGAAGTCGAGAGACCAATACTACCAGACATCTTGATGATGGCTGATAGTTCATGACGACTGAGATGGTGCTGACCAAGAATTTCTTCTTTTACTGCAACTGTAAAACTCATTTTCTCACCTGTATGATGCGCATCAATTCATCTACAATCAAATCGCCATCATGGAAGGCTCCTCCATTTTCCAAACGAAGGAAGTTGGATGAAATCACACGAGGAACCTGTTTGCAAAGACCAGCAAAGTCATGCTCTACCTGAACCAAATATTCATCAAAACGGTTGGTATCCATGTATTCTCTAGGAACCTTTTCGATATTCACCAAGACCGTATCAATAAAAGGCCGACCTAAGTGTCGATGGAGGACTTCCACGTGGTCACTGTCTGAAAAGTGCTCTGTTTCCCCACGCTGGGTCATGATATTGCAGACATAGGCTATCTCCGCTTTGGTCTCTAGGAGAGCCTGCCCAATTTCCTCAATGACAATATTTGGCAAAATCGATGTAAAGAGGGAACCAGGCCCCAAGACGATCATGTCACTCTCGAGAATAGTAGTGACTACTCGACGGCTGGCTTGTGGTGTTTCATCATCCAAGGTATTGGTCACATAAACATGGTCGATCATGCCTGGATGATCTGCAATGTGGCTCTCACCCGCCACCTCAGAACCATCTTTAAAAACTGCATGCAAGGTCAAAGGCTGATCGCTTGATGGGTAGATTTTTCCTGTTGTGTGAAAGAATTTACTGAGTAATTGCATAGCATTGTAGGTAGATCCTTGCATTTCAGAAAGCCCTGCTATGATGATATTTCCTAGCGGATGACCCGCAAAAGCTCCAGCCTCTTCTGAAAATCGGTACTGAAAAACCTTCTCATAAAACTTAGGCATATCCGACATGGCTACCAGAACATTACGAAGATCTCCAGGCGGTGTCAGCTGTTGAATATTCTTTCTTAGCTCACCAGAAGAACCACCATCATCAGCTACCGTTACGATGGCTGCGATGTCAACATCCTTTTCCCGCAAACTTTTTAAAATGACGGGGATACCAGTCCCTCCACCAATCACCGTTATTTTAGGTTTTCTCATGAACGGTTTACCGTTTCCTTTCTTCGATCTTTGTCACGATGGCTTTCATTGACAGGCCAGTTTTTAGCAAGGTCCTCAGCTATGCGCTTGGCAAAGGCAACACTACGGTGCTGTCCACCTGTACATCCCACTGCAATGGTCAAAACGGACTTGCCTTCTTTTTTGTAACTTGGCAAGATCGGCTCAATCAAGGCTAGCAAGTGCTGATAGAAACTTTCAGACTCTTCATGATTCATCACATAGTTGTAGACAGGATCATCCAGCCCCGTTTGATTACGCAGCTCTGGTAGGTAATAGGGATTTGGTAAGAAACGGACATCAAAAACCAAGTCTGCATCAATAGGGATACCATATTTGAATCCAAAAGACATGACCTCAATACGGAAAGACTGGGCTTGTTCTTGATCCGAAAATTGCTCAGCAATGGTTTTACGTAGTTCACGCGGAGTGAGTTCTGTCGTATCCACCACATTTTGGCTCATGTTTTTCAAAGGTGCCAAAAGTTCACGTTCCAGCTTGATGCCATCTAAAATCCGACCATCTGCTGCTAGAGGGTGACTTCTTCTAGTTTCCTTATAGCGTGCCACCAATTCCTTATCTGCTGCGTCTAAAAAGAGAATTTTGAAATCCAAATCATTCTGGTTTTCCAATTCATCCAAAACAGCCTGAATCTCCGAGAAGAAGGAACGGCTACGCATATCGACTACCAAGGCCAGTTTGTGGTCATCATCTTTAGTTTCAACCAGCTGCAAGAACTTTGGTAAGAGGGCTGGTGGCATATTGTCAATAGTGAAATATCCCAAATCTTCGAAGGACTGAATGGCTACCGTTTTCCCTGCGCCACTCATCCCTGTCACAATCACCAGGTGAAGTTGTTTTTTTGTCATCTATCTCTCCTTATATCAAAAAAAGTTTGGCAGAGCCAAACTTCAACTAGCTTATCCAATCTCTGCGATCACTTCAATTTCGACTTTTACATCACGAGGAAGACGTGCAACTTCCACAGCTGAACGAGCTGGAAATTCCTCTTTAAAGGCCGTTTGGTAAACCTCGTTAAAAGGAACAAAGTCATTCATATCGCTCAAGAAGCAAGTTGTTTTGACAACGTGATCAAAGTCCGTTCCTGCTTCTGCTAAAATAGCACCAATGTTTTTCAAAACTTGTTCTGTCTGTTCTTGGACGGTCTCTCCTACAATCTCCCCAGTTTCAGGTGAAAGAGGAACTTGACCGCTAGCAAACAAAAGATTGCCAACGATTTTCCCTTGAACATAGGGTCCGATTGCCTTTGGAGCCTTGTCTGTGTGAATAGTTTTTGCCATTATTTCCCTCATAATTTTTCTAAAATAGCATCCCAAGCTTCATTCATCCCTGCCTTGCTGATAGATGAAAAGAGGATGAAGTCGTCACTTGGATCAAAGTTTAATTTCTTTTTGATTGCAGATTCGTGCTTGTTCCACTTACCACGAGGAATCTTGTCCGCTTTGGTCGCAACGATGATAACCGGAATCTCATAATACTTGAGAAATTCGTACATCTGCACATCATCTGCTGATGGGTCGTGACGGAGGTCAACCAGACTGACCACTGCACGGAGATTTTCCCGAGTTGTTAGGTACTCCTCAATCATGCGACCCCACTTTTCTCGTTCCTTTTTGGAAACGCGAGCGTAGCCATACCCAGGAACATCCACAAATCGCATCTTGTCATCGA